>JAQRMW010000158.1 GCA_028599075.1 Urechidicola sp.
CCTCGTCAAATAATCCTTTTTTCCCTCGTGGTTTATACATTTCTTCTGTTGTTTTTTTACAGGATAAATATACATATAATTAACTGATTGACAATGAGTTAATTTTTAGAAGTCCCCTAAAACAAATTTTAATAAACAATTAAATTATGAAAACACAAAAGACAAATTTGGTATTAGCAATGGTTTTTCTAATATCAATAGCATTCACAGGATGTACACATGATGACGCACCAGAATACGACCCAATTGTCGATCCTGGCATTGGAGAAAGCTCAGAAGTATTACTTGTCAAACAATTTTCAACAGCACCCGTTTTTGATGGTCAGATTGATGATGTTTGGGAAGAAGCAAGACCATTAGTAAACGCTGCTGCTGTTTCAGGAGCTGGAAATAGAATAATAACTTTAAACGGCTCAAGTAATTTTGATACTTCATTAGAACCAACCGATTTAATGGATCCTTTCACTGGCGAAAGCTACAACTACTCATTAAGAGGTGGTCATGATGGTGAATATATTTACCTATTATTCGAATGGGAAGATGATACTGACAGTAGAGACCGACAGTCTTGGTTCTTTAATCCAGTATCTAGTAAATGGCAACAAGAAAACAAATATGCCAATCATAAAAACGACAAGTATTATGAAGATAAATTTGGATTTATGTTCCCAATTGGAAATCCAGAAGGATTTGCAGCAGGTACTTGTACTGTTACTTGTCATCGTGGGCTAGAATTAACTGGCGATGATTTAATGGATGCAGGCCATAAAGTTTCTAGACATTATATGGCTAACCAAGGTGAGTTTACAGATTTCTGGCACTGGAAACGTGACAGACATGCTTTAGCTGAAGCTTGTGATGATGGATTTGTTCAATGGGAAGATGACTTTGGCAAAGCTTCTGCTAATGGACGAAAAAATGATTCAGATATCTCTCCATACAGCACTTCAATGAAATTTACTGATGCAGGTACTGGTTTAAGCGGACCAAAATATGTAATTCCAAATAGAGAAAATTACTATTGGATTACACAAGCAGAAGTTGATGGAGGTACAGCAAGACCTGTTACTGCAGTAGCTGTTGACGGTACTTTAACTTATGACGGAGGAACAATTGATCCTAATGGAGATCCTGCTTATTCTCAAGGATTTGGAAACAAAAGAATGCCAAGTATAATTATAAATCCAGGAGGAGGTGCAAATGACCCAAGAGGCGAAGTTCAAGTTAAAGCTAACCATATAGGTACTGGATGGCAATTAGAAATTAGAAGAAAATTAAATACTGGCGACCCTATGGATGTTGTTTTTGCAATAGGTACAGAAATCCCATTCGGACTAGCAATATTTAATAATGCTGCTATTGCTCATGGACAAACAAACTTTTTAACCATGAAAATAGAATAATAATTTGTCTGCTATAAGTGCAGGTTTTAAATCTGCACTTATAGTTAATAAATTAAATTATTTAATTCAAAACCCATAAGTATGAAAAATCTATTTCAAATACTGATACTATTAGGCTTGGGGCTATTCTTAAACTCATGCTACTATGATGCGTATCCAGAAGAGGAATTAATACCCCCTCCTACTGACATATCATATCAAAACGACATAATACCACTTTGGGGCCAATGCGTTGGCTGCCATAATGGTAGTGAACCACCAGATTTACGCGACGAATTTTCTTACAACGACTTATTAAACGGATATGTTATCCCAAATGATGCCGAAGCAAGTATTCTATATAAATCTCTTTTAGGAACTGATGGAATCTCATTGATGCCACCAGGTTCTCAATGGCCAGATTCTAAAATCGAATTAGTGAAAGCTTGGATTGATCAAGGAGCACTTGATAATTAACCTTAAAAACAATAGACATGAAAAATTATATATTAATACTTTTTGTTTTTTTGGCACTCCCTTTTATTACCAATGCACAAGAAGATAATACCAAGAAAGAAAACGATACAATCGTAGAGAAAGTAAAAGAAAAACTAGAACGTTCTGCTTTTGAAAGCTCTTATATTTTTGACAATCCAACAAATGTAGTTTTAAATAAAGGCACATTTGAGGTACAAATGAACCACAGATTCGGACTTATCAATTTTGATGATAATGATATGTCAGGTATTTGGGGATCTTCAAATATAAGACTAGGAGTAGCATATGGTGTACACGAACGTGTAACCATTGGATTTGGTACTACTAAATTCAATCGTTTATTAGATTACAGTTTAAAAGTTGCCATCTTAAGACAAACACGTTCAGGAAAAATGCCAATTGGCTTAACATATTTTGGTAATTGGACAGTAGATGCTAGACCTAAAGATCAAGGATATTTTCCTAATGGAGTTGCAGATAGATGGTCATTTTTTAATCAAATAATTGTAGCTAAACGATTTAATCCTAAATTTTCAGTACTAGCAACACTGAGTCTTTCGCATTATAATATTGTAGAAAACACAATGCGAAGTGATATGGTTGCATTTTCTTTAGGCGGTAGATATAAAATAACTGATAATACTGCAATAATGATTGACTATAGTCAACCCATTACAGAATTTATGAAAGACAACCCTCACCCAGGGCTGAGTTTTGGAGTTGAGTTTGGAACTTCTGCACATGCCTTTCAACTATTTATAGGTAATTATAATGGTATAGTACCTCAAAAGAATTATATGTTTAATCAAAATGACATTTTTGATGGCGATTTCTTATTAGGATTTAACATAACGCGACTTTATTAATTTTTAACAGTAAACCACAAACAGCAGTAAAACAAAATACTCTTTAATATTTTGTTTTACTGTTTAAAAACTCTTAACCGATGAAAAATAAATCAAGAGAAAAAAACAAATTTCAAGGCGAGGTATATTGCCCATCTTAGGAGGTGGTTTATTAATCCCTTTTCTAGGTTTTAGTAACTCAATTGATGATGATAAAAATGATATTACTGATGATAGTGAATATCAAACTTTATTAAAACCTGATGGAACTTCGGTAAAAGTAAAAGTTAGTACATTAAAAAAATCTAAAGTCATAAAGAAGAATATTTCTAACGGTTCATTACTTAAATGGCTAGGTAGAAAGCTTTAATCTTATTTATTATGGAAAAAACAAATAATAACTCAAGAAGAAAATTTCTAGATAAAGGATTAAAACTAGGTTTTGTTTCGATAATTGGTGGTATTGGTTTATCAAAAATCATTTCAAAATCCAATGCTCAGACAGAAAAGAACTCACACGAAAAAATGGAATTAATGACGACCGATGGTACATTGGTTCAAGTTGATTCTACAGAAGTTGTTGAAGTTATTCACTCAACAGATCATGATAAAAAGTACAATGTACGAGAAGGCTATGCCAATAAGAAATTTGTAATGGTGGTAGATTTGGCAAAGTGCAAGAATGCATTAAGTTGTCAAAGCGCATGTAATAAGCACCATTATATTACTGGCGACAACGCATGGATTAAAATATATAAAATGCAGGAATCAAAAGACACTTCTCCCTATTGGATGCCTACTACATGCCAACACTGTGATCAACCGGCTTGTGTTACTGTATGTCCCGTAGATGCCACATTTAAAAGAAGAGATGGTTTAGTTCTGATAGACAATGAACGCTGTATTGGTTGTCGTTTTTGTATGGCGGCTTGCCCATACTCTACAAGAGTATTCAATTGGGGCGAACCTGGTCAAAGTGAAGTTACTTTAAATATGGATATGATCCAACATGGACATGAAGCATCATCACCAGAACATGCTGGCGTACCAAGTATAAAAGGTACCGTTGACAAATGTGATTTCTGTCCTCATTCAATTGATAACGGAGAGTTACCTCATTGCGTTACTGCTTGCCCTAATGGTGTGTTTTATTTTGGCGACAAATATGAAGATACCGTTACAAATGGAGAGGAAACTTTAAGATTGAGTAAGTTATTAGAAGACAAAGCTGGCTATCGAATGATGGAAGGCTTAGGAACAGAACCTAGCGTCTATTACTTACCACCAACTGATAGGTTAGTTGATTTTAAAGATGGTCTAAAACATTACACCGAATTTCAATCGGTTGAAAAACCTGAATGATTATGAAAAATATTGATACACTTCTAAAAGATTTAGCGCCAAGAAAATTTAAAAAACTAGGTGTTATTTGGACAAGCTCATTAATTGTTATTATTATTCTAGGAATTATCGCATATATAGATCAACTTATAAAAGGGCAAATAGTAACCAATATGCGAGATTATTCTCTTTGGGGAATCTACATTTCAAACTTTGTATTCTTTGTAGCAACTAGTTTCGTAGGATCTGTTACTGTTGCAATTTTAAGATTAACAAAAAATACTTGGCGAACACCCTTAGTTAGAATTGCCGAAATCATTTCTTTAGCGGCAATCGTAATGGCTGGTATAACCATTATGATTGATATGGCAAGACCAGATAGATTGTTAAATCTATTTATTCATGCTAGATTACAATCGCCTATTACTTGGGATGTAATTATCATACCGACCTATATAGCAATAAGCTTCTTATTACTTTATTTTCCTTTAATTCCAGATTTAGCTTTGCTCAAAAAACATTTTAAAGAAAAAAGCCCTTTCTTAAGTAAATGGTACGGCAAACTATCATTAAAATGGACTGGTAGCAAAGCACAAAAAATTATCCAAGAAAAATCAATAAAAATCATAGCAATGATGATTATTCCTGTTGGTTTAATCTTACAAACTATTGATGCTTGGTTATTCTCAACCACTTTTAGAGTTGGATGGAACAGTACCAATATGGGAGCCTATTTTATTTCTGGAGCATTTGTAGCTGGCATCGGAGCCCTAATTGTTGTGGTATATATTTTAAGAAGAGTATATAAACTAGATGACTATATAACAGCTTTTCATTTTGATAAAATGGGAAAACTATTAGTCCTCGGTTGCTTAACCTATTTGTATTTTAATATAAACGAGTATTTAATTCCTGCATTTACCGCAAGTGTTGAGGAAGAAATACATTTAAATGCTCTATTTACAGGCCATTATGCACCATTATTTTGGGCAGTTACTATTGGGGGTTTAATTATTCCAATCATTGTATTATTATTTAAAAAAGGAAGAAGACCCAAAACCATGTTTTTTATCGGACTATTGGTTGTTTTAGGATCTTGGTGGAAACGCTACGTCATTGTTACATCAACACTATTACATCCTTTTTTACCAATTCAAGGAGTCCCAGAATCATGGCATCATTATTTTCCTAGTATGCACGAATGGGTTATCACTATTGCTACTTTGGCTATGGCTTTACTAATAATTACTGTTTTAGTACGCTATTTACCGATAATCCCCATTCAAAGAACTTTGGATGAACAAGAGTTAACTGAAACTAATAAAAACCCAGAATCATGAAAAATCAATTTAAATACCATTGTCGTTTTCTTGCTTTTATTAGTTTAATTATACTAACTATTGGTTCTGAAAATATCTATGCTCAAAAAACTAAAAAGAGTAAGGCAAGAATAAGTGTTGAATATGTAAAAATTATGGATGGCGAAGTTTATTTCAACATCAAAGCATCTTCAAGAGTAAAAAAGAAAACTGTTAAAATCTCGAATATTGAAATTTCCATTTTCAATAAATTGGATGATGATAAAATAGCGTTGGGGAAAATCACTACAAATATAAATGGCGAAGGTCGATTTAGATTAAATGATTTAAGTCTTATTAAACCCGATTCATCAAATACATACAATATGCAATTTCACTTTAAAGGAAATGAATCCTTTAAAAAAGCTAAAAAAAACATCAAGTTTAAAGATGTTAATATCAAGGCTAAAATTATAACCAAAGACAGCATCAATTATATGACTGCTACATTAATTGATGTAAAAACAAACAGTCCAATTGTTGATGAATCTTTGACGGTACAAGTTCAACGCTTATTCAGACCTCTAAGAATTGGTGAAGAATTTAATTTTACTGATGATGAGGGTTCTATTCTTGTGCCAATTGAAAATAATATCCCTGGTGTAGACAGAAATCTAACTTTTGAAGTCGTACTTAATGAGAGTGATGATTATGGTACCGTTAAAGCATTGGTTACAAGCTCAATTGGCATCCCTATAATTGACGAATCAACTTTTGACCAAAGAACCATGTGGTCACCAAGAAATAAGACACCCATTTTTTTACTTATATTTCCTAATTTATTAATTTTAGGGATCTGGGGATTAATTATCTATTTATTTATGAATTTATTTAAACTATCAAAATCTTAAACTTATGAAAGCATTAAAATTTTTAACAATTATAACGGTCTTAACTTTTGTATTATTTTCTTTCACTTCATTTATTCAAGAGGAATGGGTTGTACCAGAAAAATATGTAAACATGACGAACCCAACAGATCCTGAAGTAGATAAATCAATTGGTAAATCACTTTACAATAAACATTGCAAATCATGTCACGGCAAAGAAGGCTATGGTGACGGAAACAAAGCAGATGAGGTAGAAGGTGACTTGGGCGATTTTTCAACAGAAGAATACCAAGCGCAAACTGATGGCGAATTATTTTACAAAACATCATTTGGTAGAGACGACATGCCAGAGTACACTAAAAAAATGCCTGATGATGAAGACCGATGGCTAATCGTAAATTATATGAGAACCTTATTAGAAGAATAGAAATAATTATTTTGAATTAAAAAGGACCTGCATATATCGTGTAGGTCTTTTTATGAAAAGAAATCTACCTTTGAATAATTTAGTAATTGCTTAATTTTATTAAACAACTCTGGTAGTTTTAGTTCAAACTTATTTGGTGTTTCAAAAAAATGCTCCACCAAAACAGCAAGAAACTCAAATTGATTTTCAAAAGCATATTCCCGTAAATACCCAGCATTGACTAACTTTTGCTGCTCTTCCTTATCCTCCATAAACTCCAACAATTTGCTATAATGTTTTTTAAAATGATTAGAACTACTATTGCTAGTGCTCAAAAAGCTAAAATGCATAGCATGAGTAAATTCATGCAAACCTAGATTAAGATTATCATCTACAATTTTAATCCCTTCTTTAAAATCCTGTAAAGAAAATACAATTACTTTATACCTAGGATTTGTTTCTCCTTTGTGTTGCTGATTTCCAAATGGAGAGAAGTAATCTTTTGGGTAAACAATAATTGTATTAATAGATGAAAAAATATAATGCTTAAACCCAAATGTTAGCTTAATGGCACTAGTAGCTATTAATAATTTAATTTCTTCAGTTATCTCAACCCCATCTCTACTCACAAATTCAAAACTTTCAATAAAGTTTAAAACGCGATGCTCAAAATATTTTTTATTCGCTAAAGTAAGATTAGAATAAAA
>JAQRMW010000159.1 GCA_028599075.1 Urechidicola sp.
AGCACAAGTTCTTTTTACATTTAAAGGAATGTGAATATCGTTATAATTATAGAAATAAAAATTTGTATATTAGCACCCTAAAATTAATCAAAGATAACCCTCTTAAGTTATCTTGAGCCAAAATTATTTATTATGATAACAATTAAAAAGCATTACCTACTAACTTTAGCATTATTCATTACTTTTACATTTAACACAGTTGCACAAGATAGTGAGCTCATTTCTGAAGGACAAACAGCCCTGAATCAAATGTTTGAAAAAGCACCAGAACTACAAGAAAAAGTAAATGCTGCCTATGGATATGCTATTTTTCCTGAAATTAAAAAAGCAGGTTTAATAATTGGTGGCGCAGGCGGAAAAGGAGTTGTTTACAGAGGTGGTGCTGTAACTGGAAAAGCTAAAATGTCTCAAGCATCTATTGGAGCTCAATTAGGGGCTCAAAAATACATGCAACTTATTCTTTTTAAGAATGTCAAAGCCTATGATAGTTTTACTGGTGGCAAATTAAAATTTGATGCGCAGGTTTCTGCAGTAGCAATAGAGGCTGATTCGGGTAGTTTCAACACACCTTATAAAAGTGGATTCGTTATTTATACAATGGCAGATGGAGGATTAATGTTTGCTGCTTCTGTTGCTGGTCAGAAATTTAGTTTTGAGGATGAAGAATCAAAATAAATAAAAAAATTATTACAATTCTATTTCTAACTCATCATACGCTAAAAAAACATTTTTAGGTAAGTTTTTTTCAACTTCAGCATGAAAACCTAATTTATAACTTATATGAGTTAAATAAGTCCGCTCTGGATTTAACTCATCAATTATTCTAAGCGCCTCATCAAGATTTAAATGTGTCTTATGAGGCTTTTCCCTTAGGGTGCTTATTACTAATACCTTCAAATTTTTAAGCTTCTCTTTTTCTTTATTGTTAATAGTCTTCACATCAGTCAAATAGGCAAAGCCTTGAAAACGATACCCTAAAATTGGAAGATTACCATGCATCACATTAATAGGTTGCACAATTAAATTATGTAATTTAAAAACTACATCTTCTACCCTATTCTTTTTTACACTTGGCGCGCCTGGATATCTATTATTAGTTTCAAAAATATAGGCAAATCGCTCTGTTAAATTATCTAACACTCGTTGTTGCGCGTATATTGGAACTTCACCCATTTGAAAACAATAAGGGCGTATGTCATCTAAACCTGCCACATGATCAGCGTGTTCATGAGTAAATAAAATTCCATTAATTTTCTTTACATCAGCTCTTAACATTTGAAATCTAAAATCTGGACCACAATCAATCACGTACGTGTAATCATCCCATTCAACCAAAACGGAAACACGCAATCTTTTATCTCGTTTATCGCTTGATAAGCATACAGGATGAGAACTATTTATTACCGGAATACCTTGTGAAGTGCCAGTTCCTAAAAATGTAATTTTCATATTTTTCAAAGTAAGTGAAAATTTATATTTAAACAAGGTTAAATAGTGTTTTTAAATTTAATTATTACTGTAACAAATGTTACTAAACAAATGATTTTTATAAAAAAATAAATTATATTACTTTGGTTATCAGTATTTTAATTGACATATTTTTTACTGATATTAAATAATAAAAATATGACATAAGTCAGTTAAAAGACTCTTTTAATAGTATAAATTTGTTTATCAATTATAAAATTAAAACATGAAGATAGGTATTATTAAAGAAACTAAAAAAGGGGCAAAACGGGTTGCAATTTCTCCCAATATAGCTGAAAAGCTAATTGAAAAAGGGTTTGAAATTTTGGTTGTAAAAGATGCAGGTGAATCATCACAATACAAAAATTCTGATTATAGAAAAATCGGAGCAACAGTAGAAAGTCGTGGAGTTGTTTTTAAAGAATCTGATGTTCTTGTAAAGATTAATCCTTTTGACGAAGAGGAATTAAAATTAATAGACAAGCATCATATTTTAATGAGTCAATTATTCCATAAATCAAACCCAGAATTAATACAGGCAATTGCGGATGAAGGAGCAACAGCTTTTTCTATGGATGCGATGCCACGTATATCTAGAGCACAAGATATGGATGTATTGAGCTCTCAAAACAACTTAGCTGGTTATAAAGCTGTTATTAAAGGAGCATATGAAATGACAAAAATATTTCCTTTGATGATGACTGCTGCAGGTACAATTACACCCTCTAGAGTGTTAATTTACGGTGTTGGTGTTGCGGGTTTACAAGCCATTGCAACAGCAAAACGATTGGGAGCTGTAGTTGAAGCAACAGATATTAGAACTGAAACTAAAGAGCAAACAGAATCTTTAGGCGCTAAATTTATTATGGTAGATAATGAAGGTGAAGAATCTGAAGGAGGTTATGCAAAAGTAGCCTCAGAAGATTATAAAAAGCGACAACAAGAAGCCGTTAATGAATCTTTATTTAAAGCAGATCTTGTAATTACAACCGCTATGGTTCCTGGACGTAAATCTCCAGTATTGATAACAGCTGAGCAAGTTTCTCAAATGAAAAACGGAGCTGTAATCATAGATTTAGCAGCAGCTCAAGGAGGTAATTGTGAATTGAGTGTAATGAATAAAGATATTATATCAAATGGTGTTAAAATTATTGGGTCAACGATATCTCCAGAAAGTGTTTCTACAAACGCAAGTGATCTCTTTGCCAAAAACATGTATAATTTTATCAATCACTTAACAGAAGACAACAAATTTAAGTGGGAACTTGATGAAGAAATAACAAATACTACTTTAATAGTAAAAGACGGAAAAATTAGACAAAACGGAAAAACTAAATAAATTATGACTGAATTAATAGATTTTATTAGCAATAACCTTCAAATGATATACATCGTTGTATTGATGATATTTGTTGGGGTTGAAATAATTGGGCACGTACCTGCTGTATTGCATACGCCTTTAATGTCTGGCGCAAATGCCATACATGGTGTTGTAATTATTGGCGCAATTTTAGTAATGTTGGGCTCTGAACCAGATAATATATTAGCATTATCATTAGGTTTTGTAGCTGTATTACTAGGTACTTTAAACGTGGTTGGAGGATTTGTAGTTACCGATCGCATGTTAGAAATGTTTAAAAAGAAAAAATAATGGAATATATATTTAGTCTCGAAATAATTTATCTTATAGCATCTGTTACCTATATATTAGGTCTTAAAATGCTAGGTAGTCCACAAACAGCTAGAAATGGAAATTTAATTGCTGCTGCTGGTATGACAATAGCCATAATTGGTACTATTTTTCTATATCAAGGTGAGATACCAACACTTATTTATTCATTAATCGGTATTGCAATTCTTATAGGAACTATTATAGGGTGGCTAGTTGCAAAAAAAGTAGCTATGACCAAAATGCCAGAACTAGTCTCAATATTTAATGGTATGGGTGGTGCAAGTGCTGCTTTAATAGGCTTAATAGAATTTCATCATTATACAGGTGAAACGCTATCAATTGTAACCATTTTAGCAGGGATAATTATTGGTAGTATATCATTTTCAGGATCTATGATTGCTTGGGCAAAACTTAATGGAACCCTAAACAAACCTTTAAGGTTACCCAAGTATAACTTGGTGAATAATTTAATCTTTCTTGTATTAATAGCTTTTGCCGCTTTTATAGCTTATTCTGGATCAGATAGTACCCTTTTCCTATATGTTTTATTTTTTGGAGCATTAGCCTATGGGATTTTATTTGTACTTCCTATCGGAGGAGCAGATATGCCTGTTGTTATATCGTTGTTAAATTCATTTACTGGATTAGCAGCTGCACTTGGTGGATTTTTATACGGAAATATGGTCATGCTAACCGGTGGTATTCTAGTAGGTTCTGCAGGTACTATATTGACATTCGCTATGTGTGATGCAATGAACAGATCGCTCTTTAATGTTATTTTTGGTGGGTTTGGAGATACCGATACTACAGCTGAAGGTAGCTCAAGTAGTGCACAAGGAGGAAATATCAAAAAAGCCTCTGCTAGTGATGTCGCTATTTTAATGAATTATTCACAGAAAGTAATCATTGTACCTGGTTATGGTTTAGCAGTTGCTCAAGCGCAACATGTTATTCATGAACTAGAGCAGTTATTAGAGAAAAAAGGCATTGACGTTAAATATGCTATTCACCCTGTAGCAGGTAGAATGCCTGGACATATGAATGTTTTATTAGCTGAAACAAATGTTGAGTATGAAAAATTAGCTGAAATGGATGATGTAAATCCTGAGTTCTCTAATACAGATGTCGTATTTGTAGTTGGTGCAAATGATGTTGTTAACCCAGCTGCACATAATGACCCTTCTAGCCCTATCTATGGAATGCCTATTTTGGATGCTGAAAATGCAAAAAGTATCATTATCAATAAACGAACAATGAATCCTGGTTATGCCGGAATTCAAAATGAACTATTCTTTAATGATAAAACATCTATG
>JAQRMW010000016.1 GCA_028599075.1 Urechidicola sp.
CTAAAATTTTAGGAACAGCACATAATGTTTCTACGTTGTTAACGATTGTAGGTTTACCGTTAAACCCTTTTTCGACAGGAAAAAATTCTTTGGTACCTGGTTCTCCTCTTTTCCCTTCCATAGAGTGTAGTAATGCAGTCTCCTCTCCACAAACATAAGAACCGGCTCCTAAGTGAATGTAAATATCAAAATTGAAAGATTCTATACCTGCAATATTCTTTCCTAAGAACCCTTTTTCTCTGAAATTGTCTAATATTTTTTCTAGTCTTATTGTTAGGTATCTGTATTCTCCTCGCAAGTAAATAGCCCCTTGTGATGCACCAACAGCATAAGCTGCTATAATCATTCCTTCTATAAGTGATTCTGGTTGCTCTTCTAGTAAAACTCTATCTTTAAAAGTACCTGGTTCTCCTTCATCAGCATTACAAATAATATATTTTAAATCTGATTTGTTTTGTCTACAGAACTGCCATTTTAAACCTGTTGGAAAAAATGCACCACCCCTACCCGCTAATTTGGATTTCTTAACTAGTTCAATAATTTGATTAGGACTATGCTCATTTAATTTATTTAAAGATTGAAATGTATTGTGTGTTTTAAAAAACACTGTTCTATCTTCTTTAGGTGTATAGTGAATTTTACTTTTGGGTTGTACACAAAGTTCTTTAGGCTTCTTACCGTTTTTTATTTCTGTAATAATCTTAACAACCTTCTCTGGTGTTAAATCTACAAAAGGCTTAAAGTTTATTAAACAAGCCGGTTCTTGGTCACTCAAACCAATACAAGCCGTTTCATACAAACCAAACATTTTATCTGGTGTTACCTGACCAACAGAAATACCCAAAGTATCTTCAAATGCTTTTTTGATGGTTTCCATTCCAGAATATTTCGCAATAATTGAATTATTTAAATAGATAGTGTATTTACCTGAAAAACTTCGGTGATAAAAATGGTAGAAGGTTACTACGCCTTCAACTTCCATCCTTGACATGCCAAATTCATGAGCAACTTTAGATATATCATCATGTGATATCCAACTCTTTTTAACCTGAATATCCCAAAGCACACTCATCAACTTGTTACGATTAATTGTTGTTTCCATATTCTTATTATTTATGACCTGTGTAACAAAGGTAACATAGAAGCTATTAGAGTTTTATGATACTTGTCATGTTTTTAACAATCAAACACTTAAGTTAAAAACAAACTATTATTTAAGCAAGTTTTAAATTCATTTAAGGTTTCATAAGGTTTTGTATGCTTTCTTATAAAAAATTGAGAAAATCTACTTTTCGGCTAACTATAACACTGTTTAGAACAGTCCTAACTTATTAATAAAGTTGATTTTTAATACTCCAGAGTATCTATTTTTATGTGATGAAATTAGCTTATTTTTAACCTAAAATAATCACATTAAAAACTCATTTCTGAAAACCTATTACATCTACATAAAAGGAATTATTCAAGGCGTGGGCTTTCGTCCTTTCATTTACAAATTAGCTTCAGAATTAAAACTGAAAGGTAGGGTGAATAATACTGCAAATGGAGTACATATTGAATTCAATTCTGATAAAAACCTAGCGAGCTTATTTGTAAAAAGAATTGAAGAAGAAGCTCCAAAACTTTCTGTTATTACTCAATTAGATATTGTCGAGGTCCGTTATAAAAACTATTCTGAATTTAAAATAATTCATAGCTCATCAAATGAAGATGCATCACTTTTACTAACTCCAGATTTTGCAATGTGTTTAGACTGCAAAGAGGAATTAGCTAAAGAAAAAAATAAAAGATATCATTATCCATTTATCACCTGTACTAATTGTGGTCCTAGATATTCTATCATTAAGACTTTACCATATGATAGAGAAACAACTACTATGGAACCCTTTAAAATGTGCCCTTCTTGTAAAAAAGAATACGACAACCCCTTAGATAGGCGCTATTATTCACAAACCAATTCTTGCCCTAATTGTGCTATTGAATTAGCTCTTTTCGAAAAAGAAAAACTTACAGAAAACTTTAACAATCTCGATTATATAGTTGAACAATGGGGCAAAGGAAAAATTATTGCTATTAAAGGAATCGGTGGCTATTTATTAACCTGTGATGCTACCAATCCTAAGGTAATAAAGCGTCTTAGAAAATTAAAAAACAGACCTACAAAACCCTTTGCTTTACTCTATCACAATATCAATGAATTATCCGAAGATGTAGAAATGGATGTCAGAGAAAAACTAGAATTGGAAAACTCAAAAGCCCCAATTGTATTACTCAACATCAGTCAGGACATAATAACTCCTTTGGCTATCGATGAGATTACCCCTAACTTAAATCAGATTGGAGTGATGATGCCTTATACCCCATTATACAAATTATTGCTATCAAAATTTAAAAAACCTATTATAGCAACAAGTGGTAATGCAAGTAATTCAACAATTATATATGAAGACAAAAAAGCTATAGATGAGCTATCGAAAATTGCAGATATCATTCTTTTAAATAATAGAGAGATTGTTATTCCTCAAGATGATAGTGTTGTAAAATTTAGTTCCATTAAGTCTCAAAAAATTATTATACGCAGGTCCAGAGGTTTGGCACCAAGCTATATTAATCCAAAATTAAAGTTGTCAAAAAAGACGATACTATCAACTGGTGCTATGCTTAAAAGCACCTTTACATTACTTAATAAGGAGAATATTTATATAAGTCAGTATTTAGGAAATACTGATAATTATGAAACAGAACTGAACTATAAAAATACGCTCTCACATTTTAAACATTTATTTAAACCAAAACTAGAAGTAGTTTTAGTAGATAAACATCCCAATTATTTTGCTTCGATATATGGAAAGGAAATTGCAGAGAACAATAATATTCCGGTAATAGAAATTCAACACCACAAAGCACATTTCTATGCAGTCATGGGAGAGAATAATCTTTTATCTTCTTCCGAAAAAGTATTGGGTGTTATTTGGGATGGCACAGGGCTTGGAGATGATGGAAACATCTGGGGAGGTGAATTTTTTGTGTATCACAATAATAAAGTAGATCGGGTGCATCATTTAGATGAATTCGATTTTATATTAGGTGATAAAATGCCAAAAGAACCGAGAATTTCTGCTTTGGCAATTGCTTCAAGTATTTCTGAAATCAATTTTATTAAAAACAAATTTTCAGAAACCGAGTGGAAAATCTATCAAAAATTATTACAAAATACTACTTCTTTAAAAAGCAGTAGTATTGGTAGATTTTTTGA
Source organism: Urechidicola sp. (assembly GCA_028599075.1). Classification (GTDB taxonomy): domain Bacteria; phylum Bacteroidota; class Bacteroidia; order Flavobacteriales; family Flavobacteriaceae; genus Urechidicola. The sequence continues at coordinate 3,257 of JAQRMW010000016.1, forward strand.
CGCTGTAGCTTCCATTGTTTTAGGAATTGACAAGCAAAGTTACGAAGGCGAAGCTGCTATGCAATTAGAAAATAGTGCATATAGATATTTTAAAACAAATAATGTTACAACCATTCACAGTTATATCGAAGACGAAATTTTACCTTCTAATTTCACCACATTTATTATTAAGAATATAATTCAGGATATTGAAAAAGGAAATAAAAAAGATTTTATTGCAGCAAAATTCCATATTACTTTAGCTCACTATATTTCAATTATTGCTAAAAAACAAGATGTAAAAAAAGTAGCTTTTAGTGGAGGCGTATTTCAAAATCAATGGTTGGTAGAATTGGTTTTATTATTTATGAATGATGATTTCGACTTATATTTTCATAAAGAATTATCACCAAATGATGAATGTGTTTCTTTTGGACAATTAATGTATTACCTTTATAACGAAGAATAATTTATATGAAATTTCTTACCGAATATAGAGACCCAGAATTAGCAAAACAGGTTTTAGACGAAATCAAAAAAACTGTTACCAAGCCTTGGAAGATAATGGAAGTTTGCGGAGGGCAAACACATTCTTTAGTTAAAAATGGAATCTTAAATGTCTTACCAAAAGAGATTACCATGGTACATGGTCCTGGTTGTCCGGTATGTGTAACACCGCTACATTTAATAGACAAAGCCATTTATTTAGCAGAGAAAAAAAATGTAATTCTTTGTAGTTTTGGTGATATGATTCGTGTACCAGGTTCTAAGAAAAGTATTCTAGAAGCCAAAGCACAAGGCGCAGACATTCGTGTTTTATATTCTCCTTTAGAAGCAGTAAATATTGCCAAAGAAAACCTAGATAAAGAAGTAGTGTTCTTTGCTGTTGGGTTTGAAACAACAGCTCCTGCCAATGCCCTCTCTATATTACACGCTCACAAATTAGGATTAAAAAACTACTCTATTTTATCCTCTCATGTACTGGTTCCTCCTGCTATTGAAGCCATTATGAGTGATGAAG
>JAQRMW010000160.1 GCA_028599075.1 Urechidicola sp.
AGAGCTTTAAAATTTGTCTAAATTTCTTCTCAGAAATTCGGGAACGGAAAATATACTTGTTCTTCATTGTTTCTCAATAATTTACAAAGATATAAATTTCCCTAAACTATCTTGAACCAAAGATAATTTGAAATAAAAGGCTACAGGAGGATATATATCGCTCATTTATTATCCATTTGAAATCGTTAAACCTTCATGTGCAATCTCTAATGATTCAACTGCTACTTCATTAGCATCTGACTTTAAATCTGGACTTGATATTTTAGTTGGCCAAGCATTGTTCAAGGTCCAAGTCATCGTTGGACTTCCTTTTTCATCAAGTAGTTGAATCGTAATGGTTTCTCTTTTAATAGTATTCATCTTAATAGCATCATACCATTTAAAGAAGTTATTGTCTTTCACAAAGACTCCTTTTCTAAGGGTCACATTACCAGTTTTTGCAATTCCTGGCATTTTTATAGTTGAAAACACTTTACTGTCTCCATGTCTATATTCAATTGGCTGTGTCTCTGTTTCTAATCCAGATATTTCTTGAAATAAAACTGTGTTGTCTTGTGAGCCTAGTTTTACAGTAAAATAAAACTTTGCTACGGGCCACACACTTCCTTGAGCTTCTCCTGCCATACTATATGTTTTTAAATTATGGTTTTTGCATTTTTTGTTCAAATGTTACAATAATAAATTCAGCAGGCCTAACAATTGCTAGCCCCACAGATACCAACATTCTTCCTTCAAGAATATCTAAACTTGTCATAGTAGTTCCTAACCCAACTTGAACATAAAAGGCATCTTTTGTTGAGGTTCCTGCAAGCGCACCTTGCTTCCATTTTTGAGTAAGAAAATTTTCAATCATACTTTTTACAGTAATCCAAGTATTTGCATCATTTGGTTCAAAAACATATGATCTCAAAGCAAGCTTTATAGATTGTTCCAGCATGATCACTGTCCTACGTACGTTAATATATCTCCAATCCATACTATTCCCATCCAAAGTACGTGCCCCCCAAACTAAAGTTCCAACTCCTGGAAAGGTTCTTATCGCATTGATAGATTTACCCGAGACTGCATCTACATTTAAATTTTCCTGATCATCATGTGTGATAATTACTGAAGGTTTAATGACTCTACTAACTCTAACATTGGCTGGTGCTTTCCAAACACCTCTACTATTATCGACCGTGGTGTATAATCCAGCCATGGCAGAAGAAGGTGGTAGCAAATTTATAAGCATATAAATTTCATCAATAATTAAGGCGTAGGTTGGACTAGTGGTCATTAAGTTTAAATGAAGATCTTGTTTTTTGTTTTCGTCTATATCGCTTAAATATTCTTCTATAAAAGCAATTGCATTAATTTCAGGAATCACCTCTACTAAAACAGATAAATCGAGTGTTATGTTTTCCAATGAAATTTCACTTTTTTGTATAATATCTGTATTTAACCAAGGGTAATATGCTGCACCATAATTAAGATTTTCAGACCCAATATAATCTCTAAAGCTATCAATAACGTCATCATCGGCTCCTTTCACTCTATTTAGAAATCCATTATGCACATCTAAAATAGCCACACGGCTTTGTATTTCAGCACAATGTTTTAGAACTTCTTTATAAATTGTATAGCATTGATCAAATGGTAAAACAACAGCGTCAGGAATAACAATCATTGTGGGCTCATTTTCTTTTTTCAAAGTTTCTAAACCAGCTAACAAATCTTTTTTTGTAATTGTAGGAGATTTATTTCCTTCATAAGTATCCACAGAAACGATATAACATGCTTTTCCTCCATTACTATAAAAAAGACGAATACAATTAAACATATATAACTCATGGCCATCAATATATTCAATTGACATTTTCTCTCCATTTATAGTAAATACGTGTTTATCTAATTTGGTTTGGTCTGTAGATTTTTTATCAAGATTAAATTGAGGCTTAAATTTTCCTCCAAAAATCTCTATATAATCATTAAGAGATTTAACCCTAACAGGTTTATTGACCTGAGATTTACCGTTTCTAATTGCTTTTTCGGTATAACCTATAAATGCAGGAATTGCAGTTTCAACTTGCACAACTGAGTTTGGAAAAGCACTCATTTCTTCGATGTAAACTCCAGGTGTTATAAATTTTGCTGACATATTTTTTAACCTAATATAAATTAAAATAAGATCTAACTATTTATTTCGCCTATCGAAATGTCTAATTAATCATCTCAAATATAATAATTTAATACTTACAAATAGAATTTCGAGAATTTTCAAGAACTATCAAAAATGGTTCAAAAGTGTAATTTAAACTTTCTTAATTAGCGTTAATTATACGTAACATTAACGCCAAATCTTATTAATTTTAAGGATTTTGATTGATTTAATTTTCGAAACTTTAAATTAATAATTGCATATTTGCATTCGAAATGAAAAATGTAAGAACACATATGGTACCAACTTCACTGTTTAATCAGTGGGATTATCGAGGAAAAATTGAATTATTCCATCGAGAGAGGACGTTATGTAACTATTTTTAAGCATTTTTTTATAATGATTTAAGAGAAAAACTAGAAATATATACAAGCGTCCAAGAAATTGGACGCTTTTTTTTATGAATTTTTTTACAAATATGTTAGATAAACTTTAAACACATAGAAATACCATTTGGAAGATAAGCAGCAAGTAGATAGTCGATTGCAAAAATATCCAATATCTGTTAAATAACGGACAGGATAATCTATGCTTAAAAATAAATTTAACTAATTGATTATCAGTAAAATAAATTATTTTTTATTTGTTTTATTTAAAAAGAGTATTCATATTTGCACCGCATTTGAACTAAAATCAAATTAGCAATAAAATAATAAATAATTAAAATTATAGAAGCCATGTTAGAGCGATATATAACATTTCAAAAACTAGATAATGACTTACCGTCATTTATAGGGCTTCGGACTTTCCTGTAGTAAAATATTCCAGATAAGAGATCCGAAGTAGTTACAAACTGTTTCGGATTTTTTTATGCACAAAAATTTCTTGTAAAATACATCCCAAACAGTTTTAAAACTTGTTAAGAATAACTCTTGACAATTTTTAAGACATAAAATAGTATTGACAAAATTTAAAACAAATGGAAACAAATTTACATAACAGTTATCTATTCAAAGCGATGGATGCCTATCCATATAATCTTGAAGAAACTCTTGAAGCATTGAACTATGCGCTATCCTATAATAACAGAGATGCACATGCACTATGTTTAATGGCAAGAGTACACGCAGAGCAATTACAAGATTTTGTAACTGCCAAACAATATTATGTTGAAGCATTGAGTGAAGGATTAGATACACATCATATTTATCCACATTATATACAAACACTATTGTGGAATGATGATCTTAATGAAGCAGAAATTCTTATTGATTTCGCATTTAAAGTAAAAGGAATTGATAAAGGATTATTACTTCTAAAAAAGGGGCAACTATTTGAAGCTAAAGGAAATTATAAACTGGCAATAAAAACATTAAAAGAAGCCAAGAAAGGAGGACTAAACAATGGCTTTGTTGAATATATCAGTAATGAAATTTCGAGAGTAAAAAACAAGTTGAAACCGCGTAAAAAGAAAATGAAAAAGAAAAATAAAAAATCAGCAAAGAAGAAAAAATAAATCTTTGCTGATTTATGGGAGTTCGCCAGAGTTGGAGAGCTGGAGCAGTCTGTAAAACTGTTGTAAAACACTGAGTAGGTTCGACCCCTACAACTCTCACAAATAGTATCGTAATTCAAGGGCTAGAATACCCGACTGTCTATCGGGAAATTGCGAGTTCGAATCACGTCGGTACTGCAAATACTCCATTAGCATAATGGCTAGTGCATCTGACTTTCTATCAGAAGACAAGGGTTCGACTCCCTTATGGAGTACTAAATTGAGGTATAGCTTAATTGTGAGAGCACCAAGCTTTTAACTTGGATGATTTGGGTTCGAGTCCCAATACCTCAACAAAAACGCAGAGATGGTGAAATAGGTAAACACGCTTGACTTAGAATCAAGTTTTTGAGAGTTCGATCCTCTCTCTCTGTACAAATACTCCTCTAATCCAAATGGAAGAGATAATGGACTTAAAATCCATACAGTCTTGGTTCGAATCCAAGGAGGAGTACAAAATAAACTTACGGTGTAATTGGATAGCACACAAGGTTACGATCCTTGAAGTATGGGTTCGATTCCTATTAGGTTTACATATTGATCTGTAATGTAATGGTTAGCATACAAGACTTTGACTCTTGTAGTATAGGTTCAAATCCTATCAGATCTTCAAAATGGAATAGTAGCAAAGTTGGTCAATGCGTCAGATTGAAAATCTGAAAATATAGGTTCAATTCCTATCTGTTCCACAAGTATAATATCAAGCGAGTCTTGTTGTGTGTTTCAGTATAGCACCATTGTATGATTTGTTGCGATTTTTCGTATGACATTTTCATATGCAACTTGACTTGAAGGTTTCGGCAGTTAACCAAAAAATTGTCCTCTCTGTAATCGTGGGTTCGAATCCCACTCTCATTAATTTGAGATAGTTTAGTGGATAGAACAGCAGAAACTAGGTGTCATGGGTTCGATTCCCGTTTTGGTCTTGAAAACCCTATAGCTCAGTGGTAGAGCACTACGTTTGGTTCGTAGTTGGACTAATAATCCATCGCAACAGAGGAGCATCACCTCATTAAAAAAGATGTACCAGTCTGTCAAACTGTAAAAATGATAAAAATAGTGAAAGTGAGTCCGTTGTTTTTGGTTAAACAATTTTAACAACAGTCTTAAAAGTACTTTGAAATAAGAATTAATTTATAAACTAAAGTGATTGCTTTTTTATAATCAGACTAAAGAGATTTGAGTTTTTTACAAGCATCATTCTTTTATCTCTCTTTACATTAAACTAATGATTGCAGTTATAAATAATCTTATTTCCGTACCAGAAAGGTGACTTGCTTTTACTGTTTTTAAATAGAAAGAAAATTGTAAAATATATTTTAAAAATGAGCTCAACTCTTTGCTCATAATTAAAATCGGCTATAAAAAATAAGGCTTTGCCACCCTATAATGTTTAATCAACTTGTTAAAGACAAGTACAAAAAGTAGAAATAATGAAAAGAGTAAGAATTAATGCAGGTAAAGTAGGTTTAGTTTTTAAAAACGGTGATTACCAACGGGTAATTACACAAGGTATACATTGGTTAGGTATTAGCCGAGTTGTATTGATGTTTGATTTAACAAAACAATTTTTCGCACCAGTTGCAATTGAGCTTTTATTACAAGATGAAACATTGAAAGAAATGCTAAATATTGTAGAAGTAAAAGATAACGAAATTGTATTGGTGTATGAAAATGGAATTTTCAAAAATGTATTAACCGCTGGTAAATACCAATTTTGGAAAGGTTTGATTGAATTCAATTTTGTAAAAGCAGATTTGGGCAAAATTTACATTACTGAAAACATTGAAAAGGTATTGTTTAGCAATTATGAGTTGTCTAAATATATCAGAATCTATGAAGTTGCAGTGTATGAAAAAGCACTTCTTATGGTAGATGATGTATATATAAAAACTCTGGACAGCGGTACATACCGTTTCTGGAAAAATGATGCAACCATTAAAATGGTAAAGGCAGATTTACGTCAATTACAATTAGAAATTTCTGGTCAAGAATTGTTGACTAAAGACAAAGCGGCAATCCGTATCAACTTTTATACACAGTATAAAGTAATCGATATTGAAACAGCATTGTTAAGCAACAAAGACTATGAAAAACAATTGTATATCGCAATGCAATTAGCATTACGTGTATATGTAGGTATGTATACTTTGGATGAGCTTTTGGAACGTAAAGAGAATATTGCACAAGCAGTATTTAAAGATGTAAAATCAGCAGCAACCAAATTGGGTGTTTCTGTGTTAACATGTGGCTTAAGAGATGTGATTTTGACTGGAGAAATGAAGGAGATTATGAATCAAGTCTTAGTTGCTCAAAAGAAAGCACAAGCAAACACAATTACGCGTCGTGAAGAAACAGCTTCTACAAGAAGTTTGTTGAACACTGCTAAATTGATGGAAGACAACGACATGCTTTTCAAATTGAAAGAGATGGAGTATGTTGAGAAAATTGCCGATAAGATCGGTGAGATTACAGTCTCTGGTAACGGAGGTATGGTAACACAGTTGAAAGACATTTTCGCTGTGAGTAAATAGAAATGCGTCAACAATTGTTGGCGCATTTTGCGTTAATTGTACGTATTATTTACGTATAATCTCAATAAAACTGTTCAATTATTTTATATACTAAAAGAATCACGATCAATGTTTTTAAACAATTCAATGTCTTTTTCAACCAACGGATCATACCAATCATCCATATCATTTACCCATTGCAGCTATTTAATACTTTCATCGCTTATTTCAATTTTGGACGCTCTAATAACGATACATGCCTCAATAAAATAGAAGTAATGTCCAAATGCATTTGACATTACTCCATTACTTAATTTCTATTTTTCTCAAAATTTCATTGCCCAACTCATCAATCACTGTTATTATATGTCTTCCTTTTTTAGGCCTTATTTCCTTCTGATGTAGGGTGTTTGTTGTTCCAACAAACGTTTCATCCAAATACCAAAACAGCTTGCTATTGGGTATTTGATGTGCTACCTTAAGTACCAGTCCTTTTTTTATTTCATCAAAATCCTTTGGTAAAAAAATCGTTACATTTTCCTTGGGGTAAATAAAACCCATCGTGGAATTACCTTCTCTTAAACAATCGCTTCTGAATTTTGGTAAATTTCTATAAAACGGATTTTTATTTTGAAAATAATATGCCGATAATGGCGGTAATACAAACCAACTTTTATGAACCATTTCTGACAAGGGCTCGCATGATGTATTTACTTGAAATGTTTCATCGGCATTCAAATGCACCCAAAAATGATACGGACAAGGCATACTTTTTAAACCATTTACTGGAATAAATTGTATTTCTGTTTCTTCACAAATTTCTGAAGATCTATAACCGCTTTCCGTACAAATATTTACCTCTGCCAATTCGTCAAAAGGTGTTTGAAACCAAGAACTATTAGGCAACAAATTAAAGACATCAAATAAAATAGGGGCTGCTGATGACGCGCCTGTTAAACCTGGCCTTCCTTCTCCATCTGCGTTACCAACCCACACACCAACAACATAATCTGTTGATGTTCCAATGGCCCATGCATCTCTAAAACCATAACTTGTACCTGTTTTCCATGCTATTTCTTTTGAAGAATCAAAAGACTCCCAATTTTCTTCTTCTTGTGGTCTATTTACATTTCTCAGCGTATTCAAAGTCATAAAAGTAGCACCTGCATCAAATACTGTTTTTTCTGTTGATGTCTCCCCAAAATTTGGAGTGAAACCTTTTAAATATGACAGTTCTAAAAACTCATTTGAATAGTACTTCCCCGAAGTATCATCATAATGATTTACAGTCGAGCTCATTGCAGCATAGGCCTTGCATAAATCCCATAAATTGCTTTCTGCCCCTCCCAAAATCAATGACAATCCATAATGATTAGCATTGTATTTTATGTCTCTTAGTTTCAACTCTTTTAAATAATGATAAAATCGATCCAAACCAAAATCTTGTAGCATTCTAACGGCTGGTACATTTAAAGATCTAGCCAGTGCTTCACTTGCATGTACTGCTCCATCGTATTCTTGGTTGAAATTTTCTGGATTATAACTCGCAATTTGGGTAGGAATATCAAACACCAAGGTATTAGGTAATAACTCGCCAGCATCTAACATGGCCGTATATAAAAAAGGTTTTAAAATGCTTCCTGTGCTTCTTGGTTTATCTACAACATCAACATATTTTTGATGTTCAATATCCGTTGGTGCGTTACCAACATAGGTCAAAACCTTACGCGTTTTCACATCTATAACAAGTACTGAAATATTAAAAATTTGATTTTGTTTTAACTCGTTGTAGTGAGACCCAACAATATCATTTACTCTTAGTTGTAATCTTTTATCAATACTTGTTTGAATGCGCTTACCCTTGTTTTCTTTTGCTACTTTTTCCAACAAATGTGGTGAGGTTTCTGGCAGTGGATATGGCTTTTGTGGCAAAGATTCCTCTATCGATAATTCATACGTTAATTGGTCTATAATTTTATTATTGAACAACTTCTTCAATAAATTATTTCTTTTCACCAATAAACGTTTCTGATTTTTTCCTGGGTAAATCAAACTTGGAGCATTTGGTAAAACTGCCAAGGTAGCGGTTTCAGCCCATGACAACTTATTACTTTTTCTTCCAAAATAACGCCAAGATGCTGCTTCTAATCCGACTACATTTCCTCCAAATGGCGCATTTGAAATATACATTTGTAAAATTTCATTTTTACTTGCTCGCAACTCTAGACGAGTAGCTAAAACAAGTTCTATTATTTTTTCGGTATAGGTTCTCCCCTTTCCATTTCTTGACAAGCGAATTACTTGCTGAGTTAAAGTACTTCCACCTCTTTTAATTTCACCAGACCGAATATTCTCTTTTAATGCTCTAACTATTGATATTGGATTGAAGCCAATATGCTTATAAAAATAAGCGTCTTCAAACTGTACAATACAGTGCTCGAATTTAAAAGGAATACTGTCAATGTTAGGAAATCTCCATTGTCCATCAGTAGCTATTTTAGCCCCCAATAATTCGCCTTTATTGCTTTCAACAACCGTAGCAGTTGGACTCACAAACAATTGGTTGGGCAAACAGAAATAATACCAAATCAGAAGCAGGATTAAGAAACTACTTTTGATTTTATGGTTTTTTAATATGTTGATAATTCTACTTAACAACCTCTATCCATTTTCCATTGGTTCTTGCAAAATAATCATTGTCATACATAGCCTCTACCTGCACACCAAAAAGGTAATAAGTCCCTAAATACGAAGCGTTCAATCTTACTTCAAATTTTCGAGATTTATTGGCATCTATATCAAAATAGAAATTAGCTTGGTCATCTCTAATATCTGTATAATCCAATTGTGAAACAGCATCTCCAAAATCAGTAAATCGGGTATTTACAATCTCCCACCCTGATGGAAAAATTTCGGTCAGTGCAATATCATTTATTCGATTTGATTTTAAATTTGAAACAGTAACTTCAGCTTTAAATTCTGTACCTTGACTAATTTTTGAAACATCAATTAACTTGTTGTTCAAATCTCTATAAACAACCGTAACCCCTAAGTTTCTTTTTTCAGCAACCTCTTTACCCAATGGTAATTTTCCAGTATTAAGCACTTTAATATACACTAGGTTTTCTAATCCATTCTCTACTAATAATTGATTGGCTCCTTCCTTAATTTCCACCGTTCGCTGCGCTAATGCTTTAGTAGTTCTTAATAATTGTTTGTTTCCATTAATGCTGAAATTCAATTCCATAGACTTCCCTCCATTCTCTATCAGCATTTTGGTAATTGCTAATAAACTATAGGCCGTAGTTTGTGTACTCATCCATTTTTCTGATGACAACACTTTAGCCATATCTTCAGCTAAAACTCTGGAAGATTCACTGTTGATTAATACCATGGTTTCTAATGCCATCGCCCTATTTCTGTCAATAGACCCATAGGTATAATAATCGCCACGAATAGGTTTAAAGTTAACGTTGGCTGTTTGAGCCACCTTTACCGCTGCTTCTTTTTGACCAGCTAAGGCATATGCTGCTGCTAATCGCCATTTTGCTGTATTTGATAAACTCGAAAACTCTCGCAATCGATTCATTGAAGCCAAATCTGGATGCCCCGCTAAAGCCAAAGTATATAAACGATAAGCCTGAGCCACATCCGAAGTTCTATAACTACCAATCGAGCGCCAATTTCTAGCAGCTTCTTGCTGATATCTTAACCAATTGCTTAAAAATGAAAATGGTAATACATAGCCTTTCTTTTCTGCTTCTATCATGAAGTGGCCGGCATAACTGGTTCCCCAATCATTTGCAGTATTTTGTCCACTCCAGTAACTTAAACCTCCATTTGCAATTTGAAAATTTCCTAGTTTTTTAACAGCTTTTTTTACATTCTCTTGCATCTCGGTTTTCTTTTCTTCTGAAAGGTCAAAGATTTCTGATAAATACAATTGCGGGAAAACACTTGAAGTTGTTTGCTCTACACATCCATGTGGATAACGAATAAGATAATTCAATCTGTTGGTAATGTCCATTGGTGGTAGCGTAGAAAACTCAACTGTAGCCGAATTTGTACCTTCAACACCAAACGTAGAAAAATCAATTGTCTTTAATTCTTTTGAATTTACTGTTTGATCAATTATTTTGCTTGTAAAAGGATTTGGGTTTACCACATCCATTTCTACTTTATACGATGCTTTTTCACCATTACCATTAGCTGTTATTTCAATTTCTGCAATCCCTTTTACATTACTCACTTCTAAATCAAAATAAACCATCTTTTCATCAGGTCTATCAAATGAAATTATTTTGGTTCTTTCTCCTAACACTTTTATTTTGGCATCCGTTTTTAATGTAATGGTCACTGTTTTTACTTTCTCTTCCATTGCAAAAACAGTAACGGGCAATCTTACTTTTTCGCTTGGGCTTAATTTACGTGGTAAAGACGCCAATACCATTAACGGTTTTTTTACAAGTGTGGTCTCTTGACTACTTCCATAGGCCATACTCCCATTATCTCCTGCAACCACCATAGTCCTTACTGAACCGATGTAATTTGGCATGTAAATATTATGAGTTTTTGTTTTTCCAGATTCCAAAACAAAAGGACCTAAATATGTAACTACTGCTTTAAAACGATTTGCTTTTTTAGATTTATCACTACCCAAACCTTCATCTCCACCAATAGCAAAAACTTGGTCTAGACTACCGCTATAAGCACCAATAACATCATCATATATATCAAATGTTTTTACACCTAATGCTTCCTTTTTATAAAATTCATCCCATGGATTAGGTGTTTTAAATCGAGTTAAATCTAACAATCCATCATCTACAACTGCCAAAGTATATGTCATTCTTTTCCCTGTTTTTTCACCTACTTTTATATTGAATGATTCCTTTGGCTTCAATGATTTTGGCATAGATATAACAGGCTCTAATTTTGTTGTAGGGTCAACAACCATAATTGGAATAACCCCATACAATCGAATGGGTAAGTCATTAGCTGTAGATGCATGAGGTTGTAATAAAGAAATATTTGCAAAAACATTCGGAGCCATTTCTTTTGTAATCGGAATTTCAACGGTGGTTTCCCCTTTCTGAGTTTCAACCCATTTTGTTTCCATAACTTCTGTACCATTTTCTATACTAATTAAAGCTCTAGCCTCCGTACCTGATGGAAAAGTAATTTTAGCTACATCACCTACTTCATACGAATCTTTATCTGAATTAAATATAAGCATGGTTGCTGCTTCAGCATTACTACCAGATGGACGCTGCCACCAATTTTTATAAAAATAGGCTGTTCTACCTGTTGCATGTCCACTAATTGGGTCATATATCCTAATTAAAAAACGTCCTCCATTATCATCTGGAACTTCAATTTTAAATGCTGCTTTTCCCTGACTACTAGTATTTAATTTAAATGACTTATATGGTTTATGGATCTTACTTCCTGTGTATGAAGATAAATCATCATACGAAGAATTCCACCACCAGCGCCATTCTATTTTATAAATGGAAACTTCTAAATTCTTACGCTGTATTGGTTTACCTTGGTCGCTTACCGTAGCCACATTAAACATAACTTCCTCATCTGTAAAATACGAATCATATGCTTTCGGTTTGGGAGATTCTAAGCCAACAAAAGAAGAGTAAGGTGCATAGTTTTTTGAAAAAACATCCATAGAAAAATCACCTCCTTTTTCAAATGCTTTTGTTAAGAAAGTAGCTCGTAACATACCAGCTGCTTGATTTTTAATATTGATCTTCTTATTGATTTTTGATTCTCCGTTTTCATCAACTTTGGCATCAAAAACTAAAATTTCTTCTGAGTTGAATTTTCTAATTGGATCATTAAACAGGTAATCTTCAAACCCTTTAAATTTGGTTCTGGTAGCTGTCAACTTTAGTTTCACTTCAGCTTTTAAATGTTTCCCTGTGGCACCGTGCAACCAATTTATTTTTAACTTTCCGTTTAATGGCTTTGCAGAAGTCAATGTTTCTTGATCAAAATCAATTTGGACCTTTAAGCGATTTGGTTTTATCGTTTCTACTTTAAGTGACTTACTAAAGTGTGCGCCTCCAACATTAATAGACGCTTGCCAATTTCCTGTTGGGTCAGTATCACTTGTTGGAATAGAAAAACGAGTGAATCCGTTAACAGCATCTGTACTCACTTTTTTATAAACCAACTTACCTCTAGCATCTCTTAATTGTAATTTGATAGGATGATTTGGAGGAAGTGGATTTGATTGATCATTTAAAACAAAGGACAAATGTATAGTGTCTCCTGGTCGCCACACACCTCTTTCACCATAGATATAACCCTTCAACCCTTTTTGAAGCCTCATTCCAGACACTTTATACTTACTCATTGATAAGGCATGGCCATCATCAATTTTGAGATAAGAAGTGTTATTCTCTTTCGAGACTATGACGAAATAAGCATTTTTAGCTGTTTGAATATTTACAAATCCTTGGAAATCGGTTTTTGCTTGTGTTATTTCTTGCTGCTGATAATTGTATAATTTCACCGTAGCGTTATGTACTGGATTTGTGGTCAATAAATCATTTACTGCTATAAAATAATTATTCCCTTCTCCCTTTTTCAGAATTACTCCAAGATTCGATCCCAAAATATTTGCTGACACCAACTTTCTTTCATTATCATAGTAGGCTTTTTTACAAGGATCATCTCTTTCTCTCCAATTGTAATAACTTCTGTATCGATAATTATACATCCGATTGTCCCAAAATTGTTCTTCTTGATTATTTAAAGCTTCGAGCTCTTCCTTTGAATAGGTTACTTGCTCATCAAAATAATACTCATCTTCAAAATAATATTCTAGAGATTCACCTTCAACATTAGTTACCACACCATTAGCAGTACAATCATAGAGAGTATATCCTTGCTTATAGGATAATTCTATTCGGTAAATAGCACCTGGATCAGACTGAATTATTTTAGACAAATCAATGGCGTACGATTTCCATTTTCCATTATTTTCTATGTCATTCTTAACCAGTCTTATGGTTTTACTTGCAATTCTACGTCCTACCTCTCGAATACCATAATTATCATCGTTATCTAAATTTTTAGATTGTAAATATTGAAGTATATTATCTTCAAATATCTTGATTACCCTTACATCTACTGCACTTAAATTAACTGCCTCAAAATTAAATTTTAAGTTAGATGAATTTGGTAATATCACTCCGTTTGACAACAACCTCACTGCTGGTTTTAACTGTTCAAATGATACATTTTTAGTCAACACATTTTTCAACTTATATCCCTCTCTACTTTTTATTCCTTCAAAAACTGATACCAAAACATCTCCTATAATTCTTGTTTTTGGATATACTTTTAGCAAATTCCCATCAACAATATATTTTAAACTCTTTGTGTTTTCAATAACTACTAGACCGTTAAAGTTCTGCTGTTTTTGCAATGGGTTAGAAAAATTAATTTGTAAATATTGTTCTGGACTTTGAATTACTTCAATTTTTAATGCAGAAAAATTATCCTTCCCTAAAACCTTAATTTTTTCTATACCCTTATTATCAACCCCTATACTCTTTCCATTCCAAGAGACTTCTACTTCAGCATCTTTTTCATATCGTTGAATGCTATCAATTTTAAAAATATGATTCGTTTTTGAAGAAACCCCATCTTGCCATTTAATAGAGAGTCCTTTTCCTTTTTGAGTTGCTTTAATAATTTTTTCAACTTCATCAACCTCTATAACATCTGCTGTTTTTATAATTCCTTCAACATATTGCCATTGTTTGTTATAAGAGTGCATGCTTCCTAAGTTTACAATGAAGTTTTGTTCCTTTGTTCTAAATTTAAAAGTATATTTTTTGAAATCGGATGATGTATTTGGATATAACTTTCCTAAATCTACCGTTACACTATATTCTACATTTTGTAGTAAATTTGTGTTTGGTTTAAAAAATAAGGTTCTACTATTTAAAGCTGTTAGACTTCCTTCAACTGCCGGAGAAATACTTAAAACACTTTTTGAAATTTCTTCATTTGGAACCCAAGAAGCTACTTCTTTGACTAAAGAAATTTTTATTGGTGAAGCTACCGATATTTCTCCTGATGTAGTTTGAGAAATATATTCCTTAAATTTAAATAAGTTGTTAACTTCATTTTGTAGAGATTCCTTTTTACAAGCGAACAGTAATACACCTATCAAAAGCATACCTGCAATTTTTTTTATTTTCATTTAAAATAGTTTTTAGAACAATAAATCATAGCAAAGTTAGAATAAGAGAACGACTAAATCTTATTATAATATAAATAACGCCTAAACAATTTAAAAAATATTTAAATAGAGAAATAAATTTTTACATGAATAATTTTTAACACAATGTTAAATCGGTAACTAAGTAATATTTTTAAGTTAATAATACGTAACATTAAAGCATAAGTTGATTAAACAATAGCTATTTACAATAATTTCAATTCAAACTATCTAAAAATATCTCAAAATCACTAACGGTTTTCCGGTATTGTATAATTATATTCATCTCACTATATTTGGAACAAATGAGCACACAATGGGTAATGGGTATGACATATGTCATGTAATTTGAAGATGTTGTGTGTTATTTTTGAATAAATAATTTAACATACTAACTGAGAGGTGTGCTTATACATAAGTTGAGCAACAAGTTGAATAAACCGAATAAATTGAAATGAAAATAAAACTATGAAGAATAATTGTACTAAGTGTGATTCTGAAAACAATATTTCTAGCAAATTTTGCTCAAAATGCGGATATGAATTACCAAAAATTGAACCTCAAAACACAAAGATAGAAAAGCCAATAAAAAAAGGGGGAAGAAGAGGCAGTAAGAAAAAAATTGCAGGAATAATATTTGGAATTATTGCATTTGGACTTGCTTATTTTGGTACCCAACAATTATTTCCCAATTCTGACTCTTTAGATAAAACATTAATGAAAGTAGCAAGCGAGATAAATAAAACCTGTCCAATAATGATTGATTCTGAAACTCGTTTAGATAATACAATTTCTTTACCAGATAAAATTCTTCAATATAATTACACTGCAATAAATATAGTAAAAGATTCATTGAATATTGACGATGCTAAAAACCAACTTGAACCCAATATAATCAACATAGTGAAAAACAATCCACAAATGAAAACTTTGAAAGATTATAAAACAACATTTAATTATTATTATAAAGACAAAAATGGGAAGTTTTTATTCATCATTTCGGTGACACCTGATAAATATGAATAAATGGAAAAAACAAAAATCGATTACCCATTACTATTAGACAGAATTAAAGCATTATTTGCCGATAGTGTCGTATTAATAATTTTAATGATAATAATAACTGATATTTTTTCATTATTTGAACATGTTCCTGATATAGCAAGAGCGATTGCTTTTATATTCATATTCCTACTTTACGATCCAATTTTCACCAGTATTTTTGGAGGTACTTTAGGACATAGAATAGTCGGAATACGAGTTAAAAAAGAAGCTAATGATAATAAAAACATTTCTTTTCCATTGGCTTTAGTTAGATTTGTTATTAAGGCTTTGTTAGGCTGGATTTCTTTACTAACCATTTCGAGCAATGTAAAGAGAAAAGCGATTCATGATAATCTTGTTAGTTCTGTTGTTATCTACAAAAAGGGCAATACCTAAATTAGAATGAAGAATTATTATTGGAGGAACAAAACAAATTCTAACATCTGTTGTGTCTCATATAAAAAAAAACGAATGAAAAATTTTTTTAACATTAGTACTCTTAACCTTTTCATTAATCTCATTTAGCCAGAGCATGACTTTTGAGGATTGGGAAAATCAATCAAAAAATAACAATCGCCTTTTGCCAAAGTACGGAGGAGTCGAAAAAACAAAAGAAGAAATTAAAGCGGATAAAGCTTTTACAAAAGAGATAATGGCTTCTTTTAAATCTAAATCGAAAGCCTCAAATCATATGATTGAATTAGGGTTTAAATATCTATATCGTGGTGATTTGAAAACAGCAATGTATCGTTACAATCAAGCTTTTTTATTAGATAAGAATAACTCTAATATTTATTGGGGCTATGGGGCAATCTATATGGCTTTTGGCGAATTTGACTTATCGAGAGCACAATACGAAGAAGGGTTAAAGATGAATCCAAAAAACGACAATATTTTGATTGATTTTGGAACGAGCTATTTAGGTGAATTTTACAATCTTTATGAAGTGGACAAAATAAAATCTCAAAACAAACTTGATTCTGCGATTAAAAAATTGAAAGAAGCATATGACATCAATTCTTTAAACTCAAATGCTAGTTATAAACTTTCAATATGTTACCTATACAAAAATGATTGTGAAAAAGCCAAACACTTTTTAGAGGTCTCTGTAAATCTGGATAATAAGAATATCACAGAATCATATAAAAATGAATTGAACTTAAAGTGTGAAACTAAAAATATAGACTGTGCATCCATTAAAATTGGAAAATTTAAAATTGAAGATGAAATAAGTGGTTTAACTGAAATAGAAAGGTATTCAAATTTTCAAATAGAAGAAAATAAAAAATATGGATATAAACTAAAACTACAGATAACGTGGCTTGACAATTGTACTTATCAACTCAAACCTATAGAGGGTTTATTAAATCCTGAGAATAAAAATTTACCAAAAATGGTTTTGACATGTAAGATTATTGCGATAACAGAAAATGGATATATTCAAACTTCATCTTCTAACATTGACAAAACAGTATTGACAAAGGAAGTCATAAAAGTAGAGTAAAATACGCCAGACAACAATGGATATATTTCATTGTCACATTTTGAATATAAAAAGAAAATATACTAAACTATTATTTATGAAAAAAACTATTCTAATCATTGCGCTCACATTTAGTTTCAACGTTTTAATTGGACAAAATATTCCTCAACTAGAGAATTATGAATTTGAATCTGTGGAAAGTTATAAAACCGAAGAAGACAAGGTTTTAATGTGTGCTAATTATTTATTTAATAACCCAGTAAATATTGATGAGTTAAACAGGTTAATCTCTATACAGTATATTATGAAATGGATGGAAGGGACCCCAGACTATACATTCGATTTAGGAGAGAAGTCAATGGAGTTAACAAAAGGAAAATTTGATTTGCTCGGGCTGTATATGGCAGCAATGTCTAAAGTGGTGATAGAAAATAAAGGTGAAAAATTGGATAGTGATGAAATTTATAATCGAGCTGAAGGCATTTTGGTAAATTATTGTTCAAATTCTGACAACAAACTAAAACCCTCAAAAAAAATTAAAAAAATACTCAAGAGTAGAAAGGGTTAAAAATAATATGCACATTAATGCCAGTAAATTATTCTTGCATTGGAACAAAAACAAAATAATCAAATGAACAAAAAAGAAGTCCAATTATCCTCTGAATTTAAATCTCATACCACTAAAGCAATAACATCTATTCTAGTTTTCTTCATAGTATATATTCTAATTTTCGCATTAGCCCTTGGTCTAACTGTATTATGTGCATATGGTGGTGTAATGTTAATTATGGCATCCCCTCGCTTAATAACTATTGCACTAGGAATAGGACTTGCAAGTCTTGGTTTTCTTGTAGTAGTATTTTTATTAAAATTTATTTTTAAAAACAACAAAATAGACCGATCTCACCTTTTTGAAATAACAGAAAAAAGTGAACCTGACCTATTTAAAATGATACATCAAACTGTAGAAGAAGTAGGAACATCATTCCCTAAGAAAATTTACCTATCAACAGAAGTAAATGCATCTGTCTTTTATGATTCTAACTTTTGGAGTATGTTTTTACCAATCAAGAAAAACCTTCTAATTGGTCTAGGATTGGTAAATACAATAAACAAGGATGAACTTAAAGCCATATTATCACATGAATTTGGACATTTTAGCCAAAAAACAATGAAAGTTGGAAGTTATGTATACAATGTAAATCAGATAATTTTCAATATGCTTTATGATAATGATTCGTATGACACAATGATTCAGAAATGGGCGAATGCTAGTGGGTATTTTACAATTTTTGTCATTATAGCTGTGAATATAGTTGAGGGCATTCAGTGGATTTTAAAAAAAATGTATGAGTTTGTCAATAAAAATTATATGGGGTTATCAAGAGAAATGGAATTTCATGCGGATGAAATTGCTGCAAATGTAACGGGATATGAGCCTTTAAAAAGTTCTCTTTTAAGAATGAAATTAGCTGATCATTCTTTTAACTCAGTTTTATCATTTTATGATGGTAAAATATCAGAAAATATTAAAAGTGAAAATGTTTTTAAAGAACAGTTCTATTTGCTGAATCATATAGCGAAAAAAGATAACATTCCTTTAATTAATGGGCTTCCAAATGTAACGTTGGGTGATTTAAATAAATTCAATAAATCTAAATTAGTAATTAAAGACCAATGGGCTTCCCATCCTAGTACAGAAGATCGGATAGAAAAATTAGAGAAAACCAATTTGGTAAATAATGACAAAGAAAATAACTTGGCTAATGAATTATTCCAAGATGTGTCAAAGCTTCAAATGAAGCTAACCGATAAAATGTTTATGGAGGTAAAATATGAAAGCACTCCAAATTCATATACATTAGAAAATTTTAAAACGGAATATGAAAAAGAATATGTAAAAAACACCTTTTCAAAATCATTCAATGGATATTACGACAATAAAAACCCAATCCAGTTTGATTTCAATGAAATTAATACTGCTAAAAAAAGTTTATCCGTAGATGATTTGTTCAATAATAAAAATGTTAACCTGAATTATGAAGGTGAAGCTTTGCAAAACGATATTGATACAATTAAACAGATTTCAGACAAAACTCTAAAGGTCAAAACTTTTGATTATGATGGAAAAAAATACAATCAAAAAGATAGCGGTTCATTATTAGTAAAACTTCAAGACGAATTAAAATTAATAAATAACCGTATAAAAGAAAATGATATTAACATATTTCAATTCTTTCAAAAATCTGAGCAAACTTTTAATAAAACATCTAAAATAGTCCAACTATATAAAGATTTCTTTGAGTTTGATAAAGAATACGATGCCAACTTTGAAGCATACACTAAACTGTCAGACAAATTGCAATTCATTAATTTCACAACTCCAACGGATCAGATTAAAACTAATTTTAATGATGCAAAACATCATGAGTTTAGATTAAAAGAAAATATCAAGCAATTGATGAGTAATAATAAATATTCTTCAGAAATTACAAATGAAATAAAGGAAAATTTTGACACCTATCTATCTAAGGATTGGCAATATTTTGGAAACGAAACCTATTATGAGCAAAGCCTAGAAATGCTTTTTACCTCATTAAATAACTATGTATATTTATTGTCAAGGGGTTATTTTTTGCATAAAAAAGAGTTGCTCGATTACAAAGTGTCTTTAATTGAAAAAACCATTCATAATAATATATATAGTGCTTAGCATCCTTCGGGATTCTACGACACAATACTTACTAAACCAAAAAGAGGATAACATGACAACACCGCAAAAAATCATATACAATTCGCAAACATTATAAAATGAAAAAATTGATATTAGTATTACTTGCAGTAATTACGCTTAGCATTTCTTTTGGACAACAAATTGAAAAACTTGATTATTGTGAGTGCCAAGACATAATTGACCAAATTACTCCTGATTTAAATGGAATATTTGAAAGAAAGTGCAATGGTATTATTATTGAAAAAGGAGAATTTGTCAACGGACTAAAAAACGGTGAATGGATAACTTACAGTAGAAAAGGCAAACTGATTCGAAAGCTTAATTATGATAATGGACTGCTTAATGGGAACGTTGAGTTGTTTTATCTTAAGGGAAAACAAAAAGTGATTGGACAATTTGAGAAGGGAAAGAAAACTGGTAAATGGATATATTATACAAAAAAAGGAAAAATTCTTACTGAAGGAAGTTTTGTTAATAATAAACCAATTGAAACTTGGATAATAAACGATAAAAAGGGTAAAAAGCCTGTTGTTAAATACGATTTTAACTCAAAAATACACCTAATAAATAATCCAACACCGTTTCATAAAGATGGAGATATTATTCAAAATGAGAATACGGAAGAATGGTATATTTTAAAATCACCTGAATTAAAGTATTCGTCAAAACCAGAACCACTTGGAGGTTATATGTTTTTAAATTATATGTTTATTGAATTAGTAGAAGTCCCTGAAGTTTTTTGGGATACTTATATCTATAACAAATATAAAGTTAACGTAAAAGTTTCTGAGGATAACGGAACAATTTTCAATCATCAATTATTTGAAGGGAATTTTCCTGAAGAAAATTTAGAACTTACTTTTTTAATAATTACTAATCCAACTTCAAAAATTAATCAAATAGAACATAGCGATTTCGAAATGAAACTTTTGGATTTTAAAATTAAAGAAGCAATGAGTTTGTTACCTCCTTGGATATCTAATTCTGATAACTCAGAGGTAGAGTTTTATATTCATTATGTGATTAATGAAAATATGCATTAAAGATTAAAAATGCCAGCTGCTAACAGCTTGAAATGAAAGTAAAATATTTAACCATATTACTTACAATATCGTATAAAATTTATGCAAACTTTAAAGAAAAATTGTAACACCAAAAGAACCAAAATTTATGAATAAAAAAGCAATCTTAATTATAGGGTTTTTGATATTAGGAATTTTATCATACTCCCAAAAGACAAAAAAAGATGTTGTAGTTACTGACGGTGTAAAAAACAACATAACCTCTACAAATACTGGTATGTTTGAAGGTTCAAATTCACTTAAGGCTAATTCATATTTTGATAAGGCATTTGCTTTTGCCGAAAGTGAAGATTTTGATAATGCTGAAAAATTTTACTTAAAAGCGATTAAGGAAGATTCTGATTTTATAGAATGTTATGACAATTTAGGGAGAGTATATAGAAGAATTGGAAAATTAGATAAAGCTATTAAGTTTTATTCAAAATCAATTGAGCTTTACCCAAATGGAATTATGGCTCATCAAAATTTAGCGGTAGTTTATACTATTCAAAAAGATTTTGACAATGCAATAAAACATTATAAAGAAATTTTAAAGATTTCCCCAAATAATGTTGAAGGTTACTTTGGTTTAGCAAATTCGTATATGATGACTTTAAATTTTGATAAAGCTTTAGAAAACTCATTAAAAACAGTAAGTATTTACGAAGAAACAAATTCACATTACCTTAATGAAGGATATCATCTAACAGGTTTAATTTATTATTATAATGATAATAAAAGTGAAGCGAAAAAATATTTATCATTAGCAAAAGATAATGGTGCAAAAATAAATCCTTCTTTAGAAAGTGAATTATTTGCGGATAATTCCGATAGCAATGCCATTGATTTGGTAACTAAAGAGGATTATGCAAAGTATGAAGAGAAATTTATTAAAGATTTTAATTGGATATTTGAAACACCAATTGGTGTTAACCCAACAAAAAGAAAAAAAACTAATGCTTTTTTAATGCAGTGGATGATTGGCAGCCCAAATGTTTCAATTGAACTATCTGAAAAAATAGTAACATATATGGATTGTGGAGACTGTTTAATGATATTTATTGGAGGGTGGACAAAATACTCTTTGGGAACAAATAAATTCAGCAAATTAGAAGCAAACTTGGTGGGTACTGAAAGTGTAATTGAGTTTTATATGTTCAATAAAAGTAAAATTGGAAAAAATAATAAAATTGAAAAATTCATAAAACTAAAGGAGAAAGGAAAACTTGAAAAACATCTAAAATCAAATATGTAATAACTTCATGTAACAGGATATAAAAAACCCAGTGGATTTGTTCACAACTCAATCATAATCAAAACCGTTACCACTAATACCGAGCTGAATGTATAAAATTTGGAATTTAAAAGAATCAAAATCAAATAAAATAATTTTGATTAAAGACAATGTAATCTATAAGGGTAACCCAAAAGAAGATGACTTTAATAAAACTAATCTTGAAACTACTAATTTATCATTTTTAAAAGATTTGTTTAGTATTCCATATTCTTATATCAGGAAAATAGAAAATCAAAACGGAAAAAATTACATTAAAATTTCTTTCGGGAATGACTCGGAAGAAGAACTTAATATTGAAAACGAAAATATTAAAAACGAAATTTTTGAATTTATTAGAACGGATAATCCAGATTTAAAATACCATTCAGAAACTCCTGGCATTCTGAAATATATTAAAGCACAAATTTTCGTTCTACTGTCAATAACAGGAGTTTTTGTTTGGTCATTGTATTTGGCAATTCAAATTGAAAGTGGAATTGAATATGAACTTGTTGGAGGTGGAGGACCTGGAATTACAGGAATTGTTCTTTCAATCGCCTATCTTGGAGTTGTAAAAATTATCATTGGTTATTCGATATTTCTAACAACAAATATTTTTATTTTGAAAAGAAGGCTAAAGTCCAGAAGTGAAACTAAATATCTTGAACGATAAAAAGTACTAATTTTAATCAACAAATAATTGCATTTACGAAAAAGCAACTTTAGTTATATAAAACCGTTGTGTGTCATTTAAACCAAACAATATGAAAAGAATAATTTTTGGACTATTAATTTCTTTTTTTAGCATTAATACATCTGCCCAATTTGTGGCTAAAATGGAGGTGAAAGAACCGATAGAAGGAATATGTAACGAAAAAGAAGTTTACGTATTATTCCCGATGTTTGAGGGGCAAGTAGAAGCCATTTGCCCAGTCTCTAATGATGAAATATTAAAACGATTGAACTCTGAAGTTCAATTTTTAGTAGACAATTCAAAATTTAAAGGCAAAGGAATGATCGGACTAGTAATTAACTGTACTGGAGAAGTTGTTCAATGTAAAATGGACAATAAAACAAAAAGTGCAGAACTTGACAAACAAATCGAAGCAGTATTTAACTCATTAGGAGATTGGAAAGCAGGAAAGCTAAATGGAAAAGAAGTAGATAGCTCGAAATTATATAGTTTCAAAATCAAGAAAGGAAAAATATCTTTTGAATAAAAAAACGAACACACATTACTGCCTAAAATTCATTGTTACATTGAAACAAAAAAGAAAATAAATTAGGGCTGATTTCTATAGTGGAAAAGTCTCTGACATTTTTCCATATTGAAATCTTAGAATAACCGTTACCACACATACTAAAAAGACAGTGCAGACAAACAAGAACATACCATATTATTTAACAGCTGTAGGAATTTTTATCTTACTGAAATTCGGTTATACTCTTGCTGAAAATAACGACTTGACCTTCCTCATCAAACCGACCGACAAACTCGTTGGATTTTTGACAGGTTCGCATTCCATTTATCTTTCTGAAAGCGGATATTATAATGAACGCTTAAATATAATTATTGACAAATCTTGTTCAGGTTTCAACTTTTGGATTTTGTGTTATTTGCTTTTTACCTATTTAACAGTAAGGTATTTTGACAAGACATTAAACAAATTTTTGATTATCCCGACTGCGTTAATTGGAGCTTATCTGCTGACCATAGTTGTAAATACATCACGAATTTTTGCTTCTATAGTTGTGCAGACTCAAACAAAAAACATTCTACCGAACCATCAGCACCTCTTACACGAAGCTGTTGGAATAATTACTAATCTGACTTTTTTGATCTTGACTTACGTACTTATTGAAAAGTTATTAATTCATAAACGACACAATGCGAAATTTGCTTAACCCAAAATGGCTTTTAATCATCAACACACTCCCACTAGTCCTGTTGTATTTTTTGTTTTTTGGACAGTTCAATATAATTAAAACTTTATTGAGTGAAAACAGTATCCAACTTTGGAAATATTTTGGTTTTTCGTTAGGAATTATTGGTTTGCTGAATTTTGCTTACACGGTTTATTTAACTTTAAAGCAGAAGGATGTTTCTGTTTGGTACGGTTTACTTGCTCTACTTTGTTACATCCCTTTCATTTACTTGTATGGCTATCATTTAGACAAAATCATTCCGTTTTCAATCCCTCAATGGATGGTTTCAGGCAACATCTTCTTATATGTTGGAACATTTCTAATGCCAACTCTTACCTATTCATTATTTATTTTGGTTTCTCATTTTACACCAGAAAACAAAGAACACAAAGCTTGGACAAACTTTTTAATTGCAATTGGAATTCCGATTGCAGGCTACTTGTTTTCACAAATCATTCTTCCGTTATGGCAACATGTAGAAGGCGTATTTTATACTCACACGGTGGTAGTACTTGTTATTGCTACCACATTAGTTTTCCTGTTTTTCTTAATTAGAGGCGTTTTTGTTCTTGCTTCCAAAAAAGCTGATGCTTGGCAGAAATATCAATTAGCATGGAAAATTCCAATTGCAATTGTACTTCCCTTGATTGGACTGTTAGTAAATAATGGGTATCTGTTCAATAATTTTGGGCTGAGAGAATCGGGAATTTTTGGAGATTTCAACAATGCTTGGTTTTATATTCTTGCTGTTCTTAACGGTATTTTGATATGCTTTCCCTACCTTGAAAACAAAATATACCGCCTACTCTTATTCATCGGACGAAGTGTGACTTTTGCTTACACATTCTATTTCTTTTTAGTGTTTTTGCCTTTTTTGCCTTTGTCTGTCATTGCTATTATTGCAATTGGTACAGGATTTTTAATGCTAACGCCTTTACTTCTTTTCGTTATTCATATTAACGAACTATCAAAAGATTTAACATACCTGAAAACACTACTTTCAAAAAAACTGCTTATTGGAGTTTCTGTATTGGGCTTTTTAATAATTCCAGTATTTATCACAGTAACTTATCTAAAAGACAAAAGCGTTTTAAATGAAACTCTCTCGCATATATATAGTCCTGATTACTCAACGCAATATGACATTGATAAAAGTTCACTTCAAAAAACGCTTAATATTATAAAAAGCCATAAAGAAAACAGAGGTGGAATATTTGGCAATGGCATTCCTTATTTGTCTTCCTATTTCAATTGGTTGGTAATGGACAACCTTACTTTGTCAGACTCTAAAATCAACACTATTGAAAAAATATATTTTGGTAAAACTTCTTTTGATTTGCGATCTGAGAATATCCAAAATGACAATGTTCAAATAAGTAATATTTCAACAAACAGTAGCTACGATAAAACTCAAAATGCTTGGAAAAGTTGGGTTGATTTGGAAATAACCAATAATAGTGGAGACATTCGGTTTTCAGAATACGCAACAACAATTGACTTGCCGGAAGGCTGTTGGATAAGCGATTATTATTTGTATGTCGGTGACAGAAAAGAATCGGGGATTTTAGCAGAGAAAAAATCAGCAATGTGGATATTTTCTCAAATCAGAAATACTAACAGAGACCCAGGCATCTTGTATTATTTGACAGAAAATAAGGTTGCTTTCAGAGTATTTCCTTTCTCAAAAGATGAAGTAAGAAAAACAGGAATAGAATTCTTGCACAAAGAGCCTGTAAAGCTAAAGTTTGATGATACTATAGTTGAACTGGGAAACCAAGAAGAAACCATTTACGAAAAAATTGAAACCGAAAATATCGCCTACGTTTCAGCTAAACAAAAGCAAAAATTAAAATCTGTTAAGCGTAAACCATATTTTCATTTTTTGATTGACATTTCCAAAGACCAGAGCAGTAATTCAATCGAATTCATTAAAAGAATAGAACAGGTTACAGAAGCGAACAAACCTCTTTCAGAAAATGCAAAAATTAGTTATGTAAACAGTTATGTAAATACCTATTCACTTGATAATGATTGGAAAGAGAAATATAAAAACCAAACCTTTGAAAGTGGTTTTAACTTAGATAGAGCAATAAGAACAACTCTGTTCAATTCTTACCAAGACAAATCAAAATCTTACCCTGTAATTGTGGTTGTAACTGACAATATTCAAAATGCAGTTTTAGACAAAGATTTTTCCGACTTTAAATTTACTTTTCCTGAAAGTAACTTATTTTTCAACCTTGACAAAAATGGAAATTTAAAAGAGCATTCTTTGGCTAATAACCCAATAGAAGAACTTCCTGAAGTAAACCGTGAATGTATGTTTTGTGAAACTGTTTTGGAATACATATTATCAGACAATTCAACTGCGTATTTACCTAACAATAGCAAACCAAGCATTATTTTAAAGAAGGATGTTTTTGAGGTTTCCGAAACAGAAATCAAAGAAAACAATTGGCTATCTGCATTGACAATGCAAGGACAATGGATATCGCAAACCTTACACCCTGAAACATCAGACAAAGAATGGCTGAATTTGGTGAAATACAGTTTCATCTCAAAAGTAATGACTCCAGTAACATCATATTTAGTGGTTGAGAATGATGCACAGAAAGCAATGTTGAAAAAGAAACAAGAGCAGGTTTTATCAGGTAACAAATCCTTAGACTTAGGAGAAGACACACAAAGAATGAGCGAACCGAGCTTAATACTTTTAACAATCTTGCTTGGGCTATTAATATGGTATAGAGAAAAACTAAAAAAACAATTGATAAAATAATAAATACGTGTTGTAGCAAGGTGTATAATGCATACCCTATGGGTTACCCACCATACACAAACCGTTGAAGTTCTTTAAGGTGGCATTTATTTAAATAAAATCATCAGCCTTAAACTCCTTCTCTTGCTTTAATATTAAATCAATAATTAATTGCTGGTTTTGTTTCAACATATCATATAATTCCCATAAGTTCCCATTAGTCGCAGGTTTATTTTCATCCTTTTGACCTAGTTTTGAAATTCCTTTGACTATATCATATAATGCATTCCCCGCTACAACATTACCAACTCCAGCCGAACTCATTTTTTCAACTTTAGTTTTCTTTTCAGCTTTAGTATCCAATGGTTTTTCTAATAAATTATTTTCAGTTTGAACTAACTCGGGTGAAGACAGTTGCAATTGCCTTTCTTCCTCTTTTTTTTCTCTTTTCAATATTCGATGATGTGTTGATCTATGACTATTTTTACAATACTTTTGTATACCTCTTTTAGTTGGTACATACTTTTTTTTACAATAATCACAGGTGTACTCATATGTTTCCATAATACGTTAATTTTACGTAAGATTGACGTTTAATCTTACTGGTTACAATTAAAAATGTTTTTGAGAAGGTGTTTTATAGCCTCTTCATCGGTAATCAATTCCTTTCTTTTTCTCCCTTTAGTTATTGAAGAATATTTTGCAGATACATCATTTTGCAGCAACGAAAGCAACTTCTCCAGTTCATCACCGGGAAGTGCTTTTGCTACTTGGTATACAATGTCTGCATTCATTTAATAGAGGGTTGATTTCCTACTACTAAGCTAAATGATATGTTCGAAGTGGCGATGTCTGAAAGGATGTCTCAAACATGGTTTGTTATGTCTCAAACAGACAATTTATGTCCCGTTTGAAATTTTGTTATTTTTTGGCGGAATATTTTTCCAAGTCATCTAAGAAAATTTTCACTCTAGAATCGTGATTTAGGTTTTGACCTATTTCAAATTTTCTTAGTTTCTTTTGAATTATGTTATGCTCTTTTTGGAGGTAGTCTATAAATTTTGACTTTTTGTTTACAATCAAATTCCTTTGACACAAAGCATCATACAAACTTTCAATTTCTGAAGGTATTTGAAATTGAAAATTATTAATGGATTTATAAGTATGTATAAATATTTCAAAGGATTTGAAAATATGATTGTACTTCTCAAATATTTTTTTTAATTCACCATATTCACTAAAATAAAGATCTTCTTCAAAATGATACTTTTCATTTAGGCTTACTAAAATTTTTAATCCTATTTCAAAATCAATCATCTCCCCAAAAAACTCAAGGCTTTTGAAATTTTCAGATTCAAAATACATCCCGTTTCCTTGAATATATTCAATTGCAATTGGCAGAGGACAAAGGTTTATTTTTTTTGCAACTTTAATACCATTCAGTTTTTCAAATCGATTTCCAGATTCAAATTGATCTCCATATGCGCTACTTTTCTTTCTTTTATAAAGCTCTAAACCCGACGCTTTTAATTCCTCATAGATATTTTTAAAAGCTACGAGTGCAGTATTTTTTTGTTCTCCTTCATCCTTTCCAAAAATACTGTCATTAAATTGCTTGTAAAATACTAATTGCCTTTCTAAAATTATATGCTGATACATATTTATGATGAAATCATAAAACTCATTTTGTAGTTCTTCACTGGGGTTCAATTCTGTTTTTGCCTTGTTCAAATCAATAAACACACCTGATACACCCTCTTTTTCTCCTTTGATTATTTGAATCCAACTTAGAGCATTCTTTAATATCAAAAAATCTATCGTTTCCTTTTTTGATAACCTTTCAAATGATTCTTTATTTAACAATCCAAAAAAATTCAACATGCTATATTTATCTTTTTAATTTTTTAATAATTCAGAATAATCCTCTGGCAATTCCGCATCTATATCCCTTAAATATTGCTCAAGTGCAACCATAGTAGAATGACCAGTTATCATCATCAATTTGGTTTTAGCTTCGAATGGAGTCAATATTTCTCTAAATTTTCTATATAATTTTGTTATAGTAGTATGCCTATAGCTATACAATCCATAATCAATTCCCAACCCAAAATGATCCTTGGCTTTTTTAAATCGTTTTGAAAAATGATCTCTCTTATTGTTATCGTGTATATCCCAGACACCTCCAATTCCATCAAAACTAAATAGAAAGTGGCTTTTGTCCATTCCTGATAAATCTGGTAATAATTCAATAAGTAAATCTGGAATAATTTTAATTTTTACCACTTTGTTTTTTGCTCTTACTGTTAACTTTTTATCTTCAATATCTAAATCTTCTATTTTCAATCTACAGACTTCTATTGGTCGTAAAAAATTATAGGATAAAAACTGTATGAATAGTAACAATATCGGATCGTTTTCTTCTAAATATTCTGTAAGCTCTTTTTCTTGTTTTGGTGTATAGGTCTTATTTCTTTTAGGTGCAGTTTTTAATACGTTAATTTTTCTAACAAAATTTTCTCCAATAATTTCATTATCTTCTAAGGTCTTAAAAAGTGAGCTTATAGATGTTCTTGTATTATTTCTATTTCTTGCACTTGATCTTAACAAAATACTATTTAAGTAGTCAATTACATTTTTTTTGGTGATTGAAGTAATGGGCAGTTTATTCTTTTTATTTTCAATCAACCATTTTTCAAATAGATTGATATGACTCACAAATCCTCTATAAGAATTACGACTTAATTCCTTTTTTTTGATTTCCAAACCAAATTTTAACGCATCAGAAACCGATAAAACGTCAGATTCAGTTTCAGAAACTTGTTTTTTTGTTACTTTTTTTGGAATAATTGGAGTTTGAATAATCGGTTTTGGTTCAATTGTATTTTGAGAAGGTAATTTTGCTAATTCTTCTTGCTTTGCGTCACTTCCAAAAAACTGTTTTTCTAATGCAGTGTTGTCCTTGTAGGGGTTAAATCCTTTTTCTAACAACAGAAATAAATTTCGCTGTAACGTCTTCAAAAAAATATGTCGCTCTCGTTTTGTCTTGAATTTGTTTACGCCAGCTTTAATATTTGGTTGGCGCTTTAGCTTTCCAGTTTTTGGTTCTCTATATGAAAAATACAAAAACCACTCCTTGGATAAAGCCTCTGATTGTTCTGCTTTTGTAAGCTTTGACCAGTTTTGAATATTGACACCTCCAGTGAATATTTTGGGCTCGGAATAAGGGACTTTCATATTAAAATCGTTTACGGAATCGTTTACGGCAGATAAAAGTAGTGAAATAAAAGACATAAAAAAACGGATTGTTGTAAACAATCCGTTGATTCATCTGCCTTAAGCTTCGTAGCGGGAACTGGACTCGAACCAGTGACCTTCGGGTTATGAGCTCTTAACAAGCTTTTTTAGCAACCGTTTTACTGGGCTCCCGAGCTATAAATTTACAAAAACGTGTTCAGAAACGTGTTCCGTTTTAAATTGATTTGTTGGACAAATAATTACTGCAATTTAATTATAAATTTTGATAAAATACAAATTTAAATTTATCATCTTAAAAACCTATTAATGCTTTAAGATTTAATACAAATTAATCAAGAATTATTAATTCATAATTTGTACTTCTTCCTCCCGCCAATTCTTTTTTGAGGATTCCCTTTTTTATTAAATCTTGGATATCTCTTAAAGCAGTGTCATTTG
>JAQRMW010000161.1 GCA_028599075.1 Urechidicola sp.
GCTTTAAAATTTGTCTAAATTTCTTCTCAGAAATTCGGGAACGGAAAATATACTTGTTCTTCATTGTTTCTCAATAATTTACAAAGATATAAATTTCCCTAAACTATCTTGAACCAAAAAAAAATATCTCTGTCGAAATGACAAATTTTAATTATTTCTTATTAATTATTTTTATCCCTTCAGCATTAACCTTAGACAGATATATTTCAAATTCAATTCCTGTATTTTGATATACTTTTTTAATTGTAGATGCGACTTTTTCTGCGATTTCTTTTCCTTTACACAACGAAAATATTGAAGGGCCTGAACCAGAGATTCCAGCCCCCAAAGCTCCAGCTTCTAGCATTGCTTTTTTGACGTTATCAAAATGAGGAATTAATTGAGAGCGATGTGGCTCAACAATAAAATCATTTAACGAATCTGCAATTAAATCATAATCACTGTCATACAATGCACTTACCAAACTTCCAACATTTGCCCATTGTTTAATAGCTTGTTGTAGTTCTACTTCTTTTGGTAAAATTGCTCTTGCCTCCGATGTTTTTATTTCTATCTGAGGATGGATAATTGTAGCATACAATTCTGGTGGAGTAGGGAGTTGCACTACTTTTAACGGGCTCACTTCTTTTACCAAGGTAAAGCCACCAAAGATTCCTGGAGCGACATTGTCGGCATGTTCTGCACCACTTGCCACAGCTTCTCCCTTCATGCCAAAGTAAGTTAATTTTTGATTATCAAAAGGCTTCCCTAATAATTCATTAATGGCAAAAACTGCCCCAGATGCACTTGCTGATGAACTACCAATTCCGCTACCGGGTTTTATGTTTTTATAGATTTCTATTTCTACCCCAAAGTCAGCATCAGCAGCTTTTAAGATGGCTAATGCAGCAACACCTGCAACATTGTTTTTAGCTTCAAAAGGTAATTTAGCACCTTCAATCTTAGTGATTTTTACACCTTTTTCTTTTGTTTTTCTGACGACCATTGTATCACCAATGGTATCCAGACAAAATCCAAGAACATCGAATCCGCAAGAAACATTTGCAACGGTTGCTGGTGAAAATATTTTTATTTCGTTCATAAAGCCCATCCTTAATCATTCCCAAGGGGAAGGAGATTTGGTTATTGTTGTCATTATAGCTTGCCGAAGAATCTCTTCAATATGAGGTTTCTCGTCGATATTTTTAAAAAAAAATCTCTGTCTAAATGACAATACACAAATTATTTTTTCATTATTAATTATTCACTATTAATTGATTACTTATTTCCAATTCTAATAATATCTGCAAACAAGCCTGAGGCGGTAACATCAGCTCCTGCACCAGCACCTTTAATGATTAAAGGCTGTTCACTATAGCGTTCTGTAAAAAACAATACAATATTATCTGACCCATCTAAATTGTAAAATGGATGATCTGACGGAATGTGTTGCAAACCAACCTTAGCTTTGCCATTATCATATTCAGCAACATATTTTAAGCGACATCCTTGTTCTTCAGCAGCATCTCTAATTGCATTAAAGTGTGCTGATTGTGGTTCTAGTGTGCTTAAGAAGTCATCAACAGAATTGGCATTAACACTCGCTTGTGGTAAGAATGAATCATTTTCAATATCCTCCAATTCTAATATATTTACGCTCTCTCGAGCCAAAATTAAAATCTTACGCATCACATCAACACCACTTAAATCAATTCTTGGATCGGGTTCTGTATATCCTTGTGCACCTGCTTCTTTTACAATTTTATAAAAGGAAGCATCACCTACAAAGTTATTGAAAATAAAATTCAAACTACCAGATAATACTGCCTGAATCTTAGTCACTTTATCGCCAGATAAAATTAAATTTTTCAGTGTATCGATAATTGGTAATCCAGCACCTACATTGGTCTCGAATTTAAAAGGAGCACTATATTTTTTAGATAGATATTTTAGATTTTGATATTTTTCATATTCTGATGAGCAAGCAATTTTATTACAAGTAACAACTGCAATACTGCTTTTTAAATAATCAGCATATCTAGTCGAAATTTCAGCATTTGCAGTATTGTCAACAAAAATACTGTTGCGATAATTAAGTTCTTTGACCTTATCTAAGAAAGCATCCATATTTAAAGTTTCACCTTTATTGATTAATTCATCTTTCCAATGGTCTAAATCAATTCCATCATGATTAAAATACATTTTTTTGGAATTAGTTACAGCAATAACTCGAACATCTAGATGTTGGTCATCAACCAGAAAGTTTTGCTGCTGATGTATTTGCTCTAGCAATTTACCACCAACATTTCCAACACCTACAACAAACAGGTTTAACTGTTTTATGTTACCTTCAAAAAAAGCATTGTGTAAAGTGTTCAATGCCTTTTTAATATCCTTATGCTCAATAACAGCAGTTATATTTTTTTCTGAAGCCCCCTGAGCAATCGCTCTAATGTTCACATTATTACTACCTAAAGTAGAAAACATTTTACCACTAATTCCTTGGTGACTTTTCATATTATCACCTACCAAAGCGATGATGGCTAGGTTATCCTCAACAATTAAAGGTTCAACAATCCCTTGAGACATTTCATATGCAAATGCATCTTCAAAAAGTTGCTTTGCTTTAGTTACATTACTGCTGTCAATACCCATACAAAGAAAATGTTCTGAAGATGCTTGAGTAACGAGCGATACATTGATATTTGCATTAGACAAAACTTCCAAAATACGTTTTGTAAATCCAGGAATACCAATCATACCACTACCTTCTAGTGTTAGTAATGCAATATTTTCAATATGGCTAATTCCTTTAGCAGGAGATGATTTTCCATTGGTATTTTGTGTTATCAAAGTTCCCGGTGAATCTGGATCAAAAGTGTTTTTTATTCTGATGGGAATTTGTTTCTCTAATACTGGTTGAATTGTAGGAGGGAAGAGCACCTTAGCACCAAAGTGTGATAATTCCATGGCCTCTTGATATGAAATATGTGCGATTGGTTTTGCTTGCTTTACCAATTTTGGATTGGCAGTAAACATACCACTTACATCAGTCCAGATTTCTAATTCATTTACGTCTAGAATTTTTGCTAAAAGTGAAGCTGTAAAATCAGAGCCTCCACGACCTAGAGTAGAAGTTTCTCCATTAATAGTTGATGCTACAAAACCAGGTAAAACAACAATCGAGCTTTCGTTAGATGTAAAAAACTGTTCAATATTTTGTTCAGTTAAAGAATAATTTACTTTGGCATTGGTGTAATTAGAATCAGTAATAATTAACTCCTGAGAATTTTTACGCACCGCATCAACTCCTTGACTTTTCATCGCTTCGGCAATGATATATGAAGACAATAATTCGCCAAAACTTGCAATTTTATCTTTTGTTTTGTTCGAAAACTCGTTGATTAAATAGATACCTTCTAGGATACTAGCCAATTGGTTAAAATAGTTGTTGATTTCAGAAATCACCTCTTCTTGATGGCTATCAATAATCAATTCTTTAATTGTAGTTATATGTCTTTTTTCAAGAGTGTCAATTGCTGTTAAATAAGAATTGTCTTTTTCTTCGGCTCTGAAACCAGCTTGCAAAAGAATGTCAGTTACTCCACCTAATGCAGATACTACAACTGCTATTGGTGCTTGTTTAGAACTGTTTTTGGCGATGGAGATTACCTGTTTAATATTGGCTGCATTTGCTACAGATGTTCCTCCAAATTTTAATATTTTCATAAGTATTGTGTTGTTGTGTTTTATAACTACCGTTGTAATTTTACCTTGTAAAAACGGAATGTGTACGTGATAATATGTATAAAGATATAACCCTAAAGGGTCATTGTTGTCGTAATAGAAATAGTGCCCATAGAGCGGGTATTAATCGAAGTAATGCTATTTCTTTTTATGCTTGACATTGGCAACAAATGTAATCACTATTTTAAATATGCAATACTATTTTTGAATTTTTATTAGATAAATAATTTTAGAGTTTTTTGTTTGATGATTATTGATTTTTAAGATAAATTATGATAGAAATACATATTTACTTTCAAAATAAATCAATCGTGTTAGCTAGCTAACATTTTACTTTAAAGATGGGCCATACTTTTGTCAAATAATTAATTTAAAATAATATAATGATGAAAAAAATGTATTTATTGGCAGCTATTGCCTTAGCTTTTATGACAGTTTCTTGTGATAACGATGACGACCCTGTGGTTGTACTTCCCAATTCAGCAACTTTTACTGTAACTATTGAAAATGTTTTTGTTGCAAAAGAGTATTTCAATTCGGGTACAACCGGTTTGATTTTACCAGGAGCAAGCGAGTCCTTTTCGTTTAATGCTGGGAAAGGGCATTACTTGCAATTCGGAACGATGTATGTAAAATCGAACGATTTATTTTATGCTCCAAGTGATATGGGAATTGCTTTGTATGACATGGATGGAAATGCAGTAACTGGAAATGTAACTTCACAAATTTATTTGTGGGATGCAGGTACCGAAGTTAACGAAGAACCAGGTATGGGGATGAATCAACCGATGAATCAATCTGGACCAAACACAGGAACAACAGAAGGTGGTAACGTACAATTAATTACAGATACCATGGATGGATTTACATATCCAATTACAGAAAATGTAATTTCTGTGATGATTACTCACGATGGTGGAACGATGTTTACTCTAACACTCAACAATATTTCTGGTGGATCAATTTTACCTTCACCATTTGCACCAGGAACATGGGTTGTACATGCAGCAGGTCAAAAACCAATGTTTACTACTGGATCAGCTGCTTCAATGGGATTAGAAAAAATAGCTGAAGATGGAGATAACTCTGCAATGGACGCTAACTTAAGCTCAAAAAGTGGATTGGTTTCACCATTTGCTCCTGGTGCTTATTCAGTTGGAATGACAAATGAAATCTTTATGAGTGGCGGATTAGCTTCGGATGCTTTAGAAGCTTTGGCAGAAGATGGAAATCCTTCAGGATTTACAAATGTATTTAATACACCAGTTGGAGATGGAAGCCCTGGGGCGTTGTTTCCAAACAATTCATATTCTTTTGAGGTCACAGGAGAAGAAGGTGATAAACTTTCTTTTGCAACAATGTTGGTGCAATCTAACGATTGGTTTTTTAGTGCAGATAACATTGAATTATTCTCAAATGGTAATGCACTCACAGGAGATATTACAGATATGATTTCTTTGTATGATGCAGGTACTGAAATTGATGAATATGCAGGAGCTGGAAACTATCAGCCAGTAAGGCAAAGCGGAGCTAATACTGGAATGGATGAAAATGGAAATGCAATGAGCGAGGTGTATTTGAATGCCAATGTTCCAGAAATTTCTGAAATGATTAAGGTCACAATCACTGCAAATTAATCATCATTTATTTTTTTAAATAAATCGATAAAGAGTGTGGCTTTTAGCTGCACTTTTTTGGTTATTTTTGTAAGTAGTTTAGTTGTAAATTAACTAAGCTGATAAATCTATATTTTATGAAAATAAGCAAATCACAACGCTCTAATATTATTTTTGTAATTGTTATTGCAATTATATTTTTTACACCTGTAAAAGGATATATTCAGGTATTTATATCTAAAGCTAAAATGGTAATTATGCCACCTTCTATTGATGATGATGGTGCTATAGTAGCTAGCTTTGATTGGAAATTAAAAGGAATCAATACTGAAGATTATAACTTTGAATCTGCAAAAGGTAAAGTTGTATTTGTTAATTTCTGGGCAACATGGTGTCCACCTTGTAGAGCTGAAATGCCAAGCATTCAAAAGTTGTATGAAGATTATAGTGATAGAATTGAATTTGTTTTTCACACAAATGAACTGGAGTCAGATAAAGTCAATTCATTTTTAGATAAGAATAATTACACATTACCTTCATTTAATAGTTATAACAATCAACCGAAAGAATTTAATGTATCAACGATTCCGGCTACTTTTGTACTTGATAAAAACGGAATGATTGTAATTCATGAAGTAGGTGCTGTAGATTGGAATAGTGATAGATTTAGGAAACTCTTAGATGAGTTGCTAGAATAAAAAAAGCCTTTCAATTATTTTGAAAGGCTTTTGGTTTTTAATATTTCTTTTTATTGGCGAAAATTTCTTCGCTCTGTCCAACTGACTCTTTTACTGTTTTTAAAATTTGAAAAAACTACAAATTTCCTTGCTTGTGTCGGTGTGTTTAAAATTGCTGTACTCATAATATTTTTTTAAGTTTTTTATTTTTTTGATTTCATATAATAGACGTCAACAAAACAAAAAAGTAACAGCAGATTAATTGTATTAACTAAACTTTAACAAATTGGCAAATAAGGCATTATAAAATATCATCAATAACATCTAACAGAATTCTACATCCTTTTGTTATCTCTTCATTTGAGATGGTAAGTGGTGGTGTAATGCGTACAGCTTTGCCTTCAAATAGTAACCAAAAAAGAAGTAATCCTTTGTCTAAACATTTTAATATAATTTTTGAAGCAATTTCTGCATCTTTAAAGAGTAAGGCAAGCATTAACCCTTTTCCTCTTATTTCAAGAATTTCTGGATGTACTAATAGTTGTTTAATCAGTTGTTCTTTTTCAAGAACCTCACGCATCAGATTAGTTTCTGTAATTTCTTTAACTGTTGCCAAAGCAGCAGCAGCAATTACAGGATGCCCCCCAAAAGTAGTAATATGTCCTAACTTAGGCTTGTCTCTTAAACAACTCATAATTTTATGTGATGAGATAAAAGCACCAATTGGCATGCCGCCACCTAGACCTTTTCCAGAAACAATAATATCAGGAGTGCAATTGTAATTTTCGAACCCGAAGAAAGTACCTGTTCTACCAATACCTGTTTGGATTTCATCTAATATCAATAATGCGCCAACTTCATTACATCGCTGTTGGACTTTTTTTAAATAGTCATTTTTTGGAACAATAAATCCAGCTCCACCTTGAATAGTTTCTAAAATTACAGCTGCAGTTTTATGGGTAATTTTAGCTAAATCAATTTCATTGTTAAATTCAATAAATCGAATACCCGGAATCAAAGGTCTAAAAGCTCTATTTTGTTCTTCATTGCCACATACGCTCATAGCCCCTTGAGTGTTACCGTGATACCCATTTTTTGCGGCGATAATTTCTGATCTTCCAGTAAATCGTTTTGCTAGTTTAAGTGCACCTTCTGTGGCTTCAGTTCCAGAATTGGTAAGGTATACTGTTTCTAATGATTTTGGAAGTTGTGCAGCAAGTAACTTAGTAAGCTCTACTTGTGGCTGCTGAATAAACTCTCCGTATACCATTACATGAGTGTATTTTGCCAATTGATTTGTAATTGCTTCTGAAACCTTTGGATGATTATGTCCTAAGCTGTTGGCAGACACACCTGCAATAAAATCTAAATATTTTTTCCCAGATTCGTCAAATATATAAGAACCTTTTGCATGAGATATTTCAATAGCTAGTGGGTGAGGAGAAGTTTGTGCTTGATATTTTAAAAAGTCTTCTTTCATTCTTTTTTCTTAGCATCTTTTCTTGCTTCTTTTGCCGCTTTCTTTTTTTCGTTTATATCTTGTTTTTCTTTGTCTGACAAAACAGGAGGAGGATTTGCTGCTGAAATGCTATCTTGAACTCTTTGTAATTCTTTAGCTGCAATTTCACGCAATCTTTTTTCTTCAGCATCTTTAATTGCTTGTATTCTTGCCTCACGTTCTTTAATTCGTTCTTGTTTCATGATGTCTTCATCTTTAGGGTCATGTCTAAAGATATCATCTTTGTCAATCGGCTTTTCATCTTCACGCCAAACAAAACCTTTAATCTCTCTATCGTTTACATGAATCTCTTCTTCAGGATATGTTTTTCCTTCAGGATTTACTAAAAATGAAATGGTTTTAATTGCTGAATTTTCTAACTCAACTAGTATGTTACTGCAATATATTTTTGTGATGCCAATTAAATCTTGCTCTTCATTTCTAACATAATGTAACACCTCTCCATTACCCACTACATCAACAATTCGTAAATCATTTTCTAAAAATTTCCCAAAGAGATCTCTTCCTTTTGTTTGATTATACCCTGCAGAATCTTTTTGGATTAAAAAGGCATTCTTTAATACTTTAAGTGAATCTAACTTCTGTGTAATCGTATCTGATAAAAAGTGAATTACATCTCCAGTAATTTGATTCCCTTCAGACCATAACACAGGTTTTCTAAACATTTTTGTCAATCCAGTTTTTTCGACACTCACCAATGAATCACATTTACCTCTGAGGTCAATCTTGTAGAATTTAACATGGTGATATGCTCGTATAACTCTGTCAGTTGGTTTTCCAGTAATCAGAAGAGTATCTCCATGAATATACATAGAATCCTTTTTCTCTATTAACGAAATTGCAACCGCCTTATCAACTACAAATGCAGAATCTTTATCTTTAAAAACCTCGGCATAACCACCTTTTAATGTGCTGTCGTTAATGGTATCAGTCAATTTGATATTTCCTGAAGCTGAAGAAAAATTTGTGGCTCCATTATGGAATAAACTATCACCTTCTATCAATCGGTCTTCATATTGAATCCAAGAGTTTTTGGTAAGGTGAGATATTTTATTTTTAGTATCGCTAAAACCTTTTTCAGTATAAACTAAACTTTCAGCACTTGTAATGGTCGATGGGCCATATAAAAAAGCACGACCAGAATCTGTATAATAATCAAGATGATTAGATTCTATTACATGATCAGGATTTGTAACAACAACATCAACCTTTGCTTGAAATTTTTTAGTTGTCAAAAAATAATTCCCAGTGCTACTTACCAATACATTGACACTATCTTTTATGGTGCCTTTTTGATTGTAATATAAATGTTGATTTTCTCTATCAAAAAATAATTTCTCAGTAGTTAAGGTCATCGAAGGGTCTTTTAGAACAACACCTCCCCATGATCTTGCTAAATTTTCATTGCCATCATAATCGGCAAATTTACTAGTTTGTATTACAGTATCACCTTGGTTCATCACGACATCACCCAAGGCTTTCATATAGTTTTGTTTTGAATATAATTCTACTTGCTGACAACGAATTGTAGCTCCATCAATTTCGGCATAAACATTACCGATAGATATCATTGCTTCAGGATTGTCAGGATCTGTATAAGTAATATCAGCATTTATGACTTTTATTTTTTTCTTTTGTTGACCAAAAGAAACTACTGAAATACTGATAAATAGGAAGAAAAAAATTCTTTTCATGCTAGATTTTTTGTTCAGATACAAATCTAATTATTAAATGTTGATTATGTGATTATATTGTTCAAATAAAAAAGAGTCTCAAACTATTGTAAGAGACTCATTAAATATTTTACTTGCATTATTTCGCTCTATTATCTCAATATAGTTTGTTTTCTATCAGGACCTACTGATACAATTTTAATAGGTACATTGACTTCTTTTTCTATAAATGCGATATAATCTAATACGTTTTGTGGTAACTCATCAGCAGATGTCATTGCAGTTAAATCTTCGCTCCACCCTTTAAATTCAGAATAAATTGGAGTCACATTTTCTGGTTCAATATTATAAGGGAAATGAGAAATTTCATTACCATTATAATTATAAGAAGTACACACTTTCAAAGTATCAAAACCAGATAGTACATCACCCTTCATCATCATTAATTGTGTAACACCATTTACTTGTACGGCATATTTTAAAGCTACAATATCCAACCAGCCACAACGTCTCGGGCGTCCTGTGGTAGCACCAAACTCATGACCAACTTTCGCCATTCTTGCTCCATCTTCATCAAACAATTCGGTAGGGAAGGGACCAGAACCCACACGAGTTACATAGGCTTTAAAAATTCCAAAAACTTCACCAATTTTATTAGGGGCAACTCCTAAGCCGGTACAAGCGCCAGCGGCAGTTGTTGTAGATGAAGTTACAAAAGGGTAGGTGCCAAAATCAACATCTAATAAGGAACCTTGTGCTCCTTCGGCCAAAATGGTTTTACCATTTTCCATAGCGCTATTTAAGTATTCTTCGCTATCAATAAATGTCAATTGCTTTAAACGCTCAATTCCTTTTTCAAAATTATCTTGTAACTCTTTTAAATCAAAGTCCAATTCAACATCATAAAACTCAATCATTTTAAGATGTTTTTTTGTTAGCTTTTCATAACGCTCTTGCCAATCGCTCATTTCTAAATCACCAACACGCAAACCGTTTCTGCCAGTTTTATCCATATACGTTGGGCCAATACCTTTTAAAGTAGATCCAATTTTATTTTTGCCCTTTGCTTTTTCTGAAGCCGCATCTAGCAATCGGTGAGTGGGTAAAATTAAATGGGCTTTACGCGAGATTAATAATTTTGATTTAAAGTCAATATTGAATTGACTTAAATTATCCAATTCATTTTTAAAAATAACAGGGTCAATTACAACACCATTACCAACAACATTTACAGCAGTTTCATGAAATATTCCTGAAGGGATTGTATGCAATACATGTTTGTATCCATCAAAAATTAAGGTGTGTCCTGCATTTGGCCCTCCTTGAAAACGAGCAATAATATCGTAATCTCCGGTTAATACATCAACTATTTTTCCTTTTCCTTCATCGCCCCATTGCAATCCTAATAATAAATTTACAGCCATTGTATTGTTTAAAAAGTGTTAGCTATCCTCTTTTTTAGTTCCATAGAAATAAAGAGAATGAGAATGAATATTTATATTAAATGTTTCTTCAATTGTTTTTTTTATAAAGTGAACTCTTGGGTCACAAAACTCCATTACCTCACCACTATCTGTTAAAATTACATGATCGTGTTGCTTGTCGAAATAAGACTTTTCGTAATGTGCTTGACTTTGCCCAAATTGGTGCTTGCGGACCAATCCGCAATCTAACAGTAATTCTATGGTATTATAAAGTGTCGCTCTAGAAACGCGGTACTTTTTATTTTTCATACTGATGTACAAAGATTCTATGTCAAAATGATCTTTTTCATCATAGATTTCTTGAAGTATAGCATAACGTTCGGGCGTTTTTCGATGATTATTTGCCTCTAAATATTTAATAAATACTTCACGAACGATTGCTTGATTTTCTTTGTTATCAGTCATTTAATTTATTTCAAAATTAAAGAAGCAAATTTAAGGTTAATTTTGATATTTTGCTTCTTATAAAATAGAATTTATCAACGATAAATGTGAATAAGATTATTGCTTATGTATACGCTCTACTTTTTCTATTCCGTCAATTTTTTTGATATTTTTAATCAACTGCTGTAGTTGCTTATTATTTTTAATACCCAAGCTTATTTTCCCCTCAAAAACACCCCTGCTACCACTAATATTTAAGCTTCTAATATTTACATTCATATTACTAGAAATAGTCCTAGTTAACTCTGTAACTAGACCAAAATTATCTGTACCGCTTATATTTAAGAATACAATAAATTCTTGTTGAGAAGAATCTATCCATTTGGCCTCAATGATTCGATAGGCATAATTTGCTCTTAAACTCACAGCATTAGGGCAATCTTTTTTATGAAGTTTAATGCCTTCATTAATGGTTAAGAAACCAAACACTTGATCTCCTGGAATAGGGTTGCAGCACTGTGCTAATTTATACTCGAGTTTTTCTTCATCCTTGCCAAAGACAAGCATATCAAATTTCTTATTAACCTCATCTTTTGGAAGTTTTTCATCTTTAAGAGGAATACTTCTTTTGTTACGGTTTTTAAAGAAATTCATAAACGCATTACTTCGTTGCGCAACAAAATCTTTTAATTGCTTGTTTTCTATAGAACCGTTTCCCATTCTATAGAATAAATCAAAACTGGTTTTTAATTTTAAATAGGCACTTAATTCGTTTACAATAGTTTCGTTAAAAGTCAATTTTAACGAGCGTAGTTTACGTGCTAAAATCTCTTTTCCTTCATTTGCTATTTCTTTGTTTTCTTCTTTAAGTGCAGCCTTAATTCTAGTTCTTGCTCTGGCTGTTACAACAAAATCTAACCATCTAATATTTGGCTTTTGATGACTTGCAGTAACAATCTCTACCTGATCTCCGCTTTTTAAAATATGACTAATTGGGCGAAGCTTTCCATTTACTTTAGCACCTCTACAACGCATACCGACTTCGGTGTGAATAGAAAATGCGAAGTCTAGTGCAGATGCACCTTTTGGAATTGCTTTTAAATCACCTTTAGGGGTAAAGACAAAAATTTCATCAGTATAGAGGTTGAGTTTAAAATTTTCAACAAAATCGACAGCATCACCATCAGGGTTTTCTAAAGTGTCTTTTAAACGATTTAACCAATTGTCTAAGCCGCTATCTTTTTCATCAGCATTTTTATATTTGTAATGTGCTGCATAGCCTTTCTCAGCAATTTCATTCATGCGATCTG
Organism: Urechidicola sp.; assembly: GCA_028599075.1. Classification (GTDB taxonomy): domain Bacteria; phylum Bacteroidota; class Bacteroidia; order Flavobacteriales; family Flavobacteriaceae; genus Urechidicola. Next base: position 12,390 of record JAQRMW010000161.1, read on the forward strand.
ATCTAATCTGAACTTCTACCCAACGTCCTTTAGGCCCCATTACAGTTATATGCAGTGATTCATAACCGGTAGTTTTAGGCTGAGAAATCCAATCTCTAAGACGTACAGGGTTAGGTTGAAAATGATCTGTTACAATTGAATAAATTTTCCAAGCATCAAATTTTTCGTGTTGAGCATCAGATTTATAAACAATACGTATAGCAAACTTGTCGTAAATTTCATCATAGGTCACTTGTTGCACCAACATTTTTCTACGAATAGAATAGATAGATTTACTACGGCCTTTAATGGTGTATTTAAACCCTTCTTTATTTAAAGAGTCTTTAATTACTTTAGAAAAAGTGCGAATGTATTTGTCTTGCTCTTCTTTGCTGTCTTTTATTTTACTGAAGATTTCTTTATATACTTCTGGCTCAGTATATTTTAATCCTAAATCTTCTAATTCGGTTTTTATATTATACAATCCCAAGCGATGGGCAAGTGGGGCATAAATATATAATGTCTCTGATGCAATTTTTAATTGTTTGTGCCCAGGCATTGCATCCATGGTTTGCATGTTGTGTAATCTATCAGCAATTTTTATAAGGATTACACGTACATCATCATTCAAAGTTAAGAGCATTTTTCTAAAATTTTCTGCTTGTATTGATGCATCTTGTTCTTTGTTTAAGCGAGATATTTTTGTTAATCCATTAACAATACGCGCAATCGTTTCTCCAAACTCTTGTTCAATATCTTCTAATGTATAATGCGTATCTTCAACAACATCGTGTAATAAAGCGGCTACAATTGATCTTGGGCCTAAGCCAATTTCATAGGCAACAATTTTGGCCACGGCAATAGGATGATATATATAAGGCTCTCCTGTTTTTCTGCGCTGCTCACTATGTGCCTCGACGGATAAATCAAATGCTTTACGTATGTCTTTTTTATCGGCAGTGGTCAAACGCTGATATGTACCCTTTAAAAGGTCTTTATAACGCCTCGCAATTTCCTTATTTTCTTCTTCGATGCTTACGGTGTATGCCATAGAATAAAAGTAGTAGAATTATTTTGAATGGCAATATTAAAATGACTGAAACTATTTCATTAAATTTAATATTCGCTCTCTTAGTGTTGGATGCGAATAATGTATAAACACATAGGCTTTATGCGGTGTCAAATTGCTTAAACTATTCTTAGATAATTTCTTGAGGGATGATATTAATGGTGAAGCCCCATAGTGCTCTTTGGCAAAGTCATCTGCTTGGTATTCAAATTTACGAGAGATAATATTCATTAATAATCCTGTTATTTCTGAAATAGGAGAATAGAGAATTCCGAATGCAATCAATCCGATATGAAAACTTTGCTCAGTACCTAAAGCTTCTGATAATAAGGGGTTATGAATTAAAAGTGATAGAATATACAATGTGATTCCAGTGAGTAGGATAGATGCAATTAAATTAAAAACAGTGTGCTTACGTTTGTAATGTCCAACTTCGTGGGCTAAAACAGCTACGATTTCATTTATCGTTAAATCATTGATGAGGGTATCGTATAGAACTATTCTTTTTGCTCTACCAAAACCAGCAAAATAGGCATTTGCTTTACTAGAGCGTTTAGAGCCATCAATTACAAAAATATTGTCAATCTTAAAACCTACTTTTTTAGCAAAATCTTCTATTTCAGTTTTTAAACCACCATCTTCTAAAGGTGTTTGTTTATTGAATAGCGGTACAATTAGAGTTGAGTAAAACATATTCATAAATAAGGTAAATACAGCAACCAAGCCCCATGCATAGATCCAAAATTGATTTCCAGTAAATTCATAAAACCAAACTACGAGTGATAATATGATCCCTCCAATAATAATAGTCATTAACCAACCTTTAATTTTGTCTATCCAAAATAGTTTTTTGGTGGATTTATTAAAACCAAATTTTTCTTCAATCACAAAAGTTTTATAATAAGAAAAAGGAGTGGTTAAAATATCACTTCCTAACATAATTATACCAAAAAATATGAGCGCAATTACAATATTATTTTGACTATAATTTCTTGCAAAATCATCAACAAATTTGAAACCATCTAATAAGAAAAAAGCCAAGGTTAATAGAATTGAAAATGTAGATGTTAGTAGACTAAATCTAAAGTTTAAGTTCTTGTATTTTTGGGACTTTAAATAGGCTTTTTCGTCATACACATCAGCAAGTTCATTTGGTAGTTTGTCTCCAAAATGTTGTGCGTTTAAAAAGTCAAGAATTTTATCAAAAATAAAATTGATAATTAGAATTGATATGATGATATAAAATAGGGTAGTTGGTGTCATAAATATTAATCACAAATTAAAATTCCAAATAACAAATCTTGGAATTTGGGTTTTGTTATTTTCAAGATTTCTACAAGAAATTTCGTTGCCTTTTCGCTTCAAAAATAAGAATTCCTGCTGCAACTGAAACATTCATAGAATCAATTTCTCCTCTCATAGGGATAATAATGTTTTTTGTAGAATTTTCTAGCCACTCATCAGATAGGCCAGTGGCCTCTGTACCAACAACAATTGCAGTAGCTTTGGTAAAATCTTGTAGATGGTAATTTTCAGCATTTTCTTTTAGAGCAGCAGAATAAGTATTAATTTTATTATTCTTTAAAAATTCAATAATTTCTGATGTCGTTCCTGTTGCTATTTGATTGGTGAAAATACAGCCCACACTAGAGCGAATAATATTTGGATTATATAAATCTGTTTTTGGATTTGCAATAATTACAATGTCAACATTTGCAGCATCGGCAGTTCTTAACAATGCACCAATATTTCCAGGTTTTTCAGGAGCTTCAGCAACTAGAGCTAAAGGAGTAGTGGTGTTGAATTGAATAGACTGTAAACTTAGTTCTTTTGATTTTGCAACAGCAACGACTCCTTCTGTTGTAGTTCGATATGCTAATTTTTTATACACCTCTGAAGTAATTTCAATCAACTCAGTGTTATCAGTGTTTATTAAATTTTCAATTTCTTCAATTAAAATAATTTTTGAATCAAATAAAATTCGTTCAATTTCATACCCTCCTTTTATTGCTAATGATATTTCTCTTTGACCTTCAATAATAAATCGTTTAGAACTTTTACGGGCTTTCGATTTCTCTTTGAGTTGAACTATCTCTTTTATAAAAGTATTTTGTAAGCTTGAAATATGTTTATACATTATAATGTTTAGAAAATTTACTTTGTCAAATTTAAAACAATCGGTTATCTAAATTATATTTATTAAGGGTTTTATCCATAAATAAAATCTCTATACCAATAACAAAACGCCATCTATTAATTTTTATATTAGAAAAGTTATCAGTGTTAGAAGGAGATACAGGGATACTAGTGTTTTTTTCTATTTTAGAATTACCACTTGAATAAATACTTCCTAAAATAAAATTCGCCCATTTATGAGAAACATTTACTCCAAATCCATAGTGATAATAATCTGTAGAAAAATTTGCAGTTTTCATTGGTTGCTCAACATTATCACTTGAGGACTTTTGTTCAACAAAAGGTGAAAAATCTGTAGAAAAACTCCCATAGAAATTTAACTTTTCTGAGATGTTAATTTCAGTTCCAACCCCAATATTAAAAATTGGGTTTAATTCTTCATTAAATAGGATAGTAGGTAGTGAATCATCAGTTTCACTTACTAAATCAGGAATATCAATCTTGCTATAATTATCTACCTTAGAATTGTAACTTAAATCAACATGTAATTTATGCTTTTTGATAGGAATCCCTGCACCAACTGAAATCCCTAAAGGGTATTTTCTTTTAGCATCTAAATCATTGTAGTCATTAAAAGTAAAAATATCGTCTTCATCATCAATATTACTTAGAAATTCTTCATAGTTAAACTTTCCTTCACTATAAACTTCTAAATAAGGAAGACTTAGATTAACACCCAAATCAAACTTAGGAAAAATCCATGCAGCTCCTATCTTTCCAAATAATCCATAAGAATTTTGGCGGAAAGAAATAGAGCTATTGTAATGCCCCACATTGTCAAGTTCATCTATAACATCTATTTGTTGTTTTTGGCCAACTTCAAATTTATAAATAGAAACAAACAATGAAGCTCCGATACTAAAGTTTGAGCTTATAGATGTAGCCCAAGAAGATCCAAACCAATTTTCTCGCAGTTTATTTTCAATAGATGTGGTGCTAACATACTTGTCTAATTCTGAGTTGTTAAAGTCTAGCTCATCAATTTCTGTAACTTTACTATTGTATTTAACAGACATATCTGATCTATTACGCGAAAAGAATGAGTAAGCAAAATGATGCCCCTCTAGTTTTTTTATTTTAAAAGAACCAGCAACCATACTAGGTAAACCGTCAAAATTGGTAGTAGATAAATCTTTACCATCAATAGTTACATTTCCTAATTTGATATTTGATAATTGATAAATTTTGGCATTAATTAAAAAAACAGGATCATCAACTAAAGCCAATCTAGCAGGGTTATAAAAAGTTGCTCCCAAATCATCTACACTGCCCGTAACATTTCCATTTAATAGAATGGATCTGTTTCCGAAATTTTCAAATTTGTAATTGCGTTGTGCGTTAATACAAGCTATATTAGTTAAGAGTAGTATAGAAACCAATACTTTATAATTCATTTTTGATAAATAAAATTGTAATATTAATAGTGTAATAATTTGTATAAAAATAGTGTTTTAATTTGGTTCTAAAAATGGATGTTGCTGGTTGTAATTTATAAGCATACCTACCATTCTATTGTAACTTTTGATTCCCTCGGGTTGTTTATTTACTTTTAAAAATTGATTAAATAGCTGCTTAAAATAAACTTCAAAAGGATTTTGATAGGAATTCCAAAATTTATGAGATTCTCGCATGTTTTTTATAATTCCTGGGTTGATGCTTTCAAAAGTCGCTTTATATTTTTCTTTATCATGACCATATAAATCATTTAAGGCATAGCGTAATGTTAAATAGTATCCAGAATATTGAAAGTAAATATCTTCATTATTTACAGCTGCTAAAAACCCAATAAAATTAGCTTCATTTTCTGCTGCATAGCCTAATTGATGTGCAACTTCATGGCAGCTAGTTACAGGATAAGAGACCATCGGGTTTAAGCTATTAACCTGTGCTTCTCCTGTAAACGGATTTAAATATCCAGAAAACCCCATGTAGGTGAGAGGTAAACTTATCAATGAATTTTTTATAGATGGCGATTTATAATCAAAATGTGGAAATTCTTGACTCAATTTTGAATACCCATTCTCTGCCTTATTATATATGTCTTTTTTTGAATGTGGTATTTCTACCTTTAAAGTATCATTATGCGTAATAATAATTTGCAAGTGATTTACTTTATTGATGAGCTGTTGTGTAAAAACTTCTAATTCCTCAGTTGTATAATCCGTAGATGAAATTTGAAGTGATTTTTGCAACGGCTCACGAAAATAATTGAACCCCCATAAAAGATGGAAAAAAAAGTAGATGATAGATATATTTGAAATAATTTTCAGCAATCGAATTTTTCTGGTTTTAATAATTTTGATGATTGATTTTATAATTAAGACTCCAAGCAAAATATAAAGAATATCACCAATAGAAAAAGGAAGCCAGCCAAAAATAATTCTAGAAAAACGAGCAATATAGGGGTATATCCCCAAAGAATAATATGTTTCAATAAATGCAGGGTTTGATGAAATAAACTGAACTAATAACCATTGAATAGGAAGGAGTATGGCTAAAAATAAGTTTAATTTTTTGTTTTTCATCATCCAAAAATAATAAAACTTTTAGTTATTTAAATGCTAAACAGTTATCAACAAATTATTTAGTTATGAACAAAAACTGTGTACAAATTAAATTTGATTTTAAAAGAAAGATTGACTCATAAAATATACATTTGTTGTCATGGAAAACGCCAAATCATTTAAATCAAACCCCAACAAGAGAAATACTGTTATAAACCTTGAAAAAGGAAAACTTCCACCACAAGCTGTTGAGCTGGAAACCACTGTTTTAGGTGCGATGATGATTGATAAAAAAGGAGTTGATGATGTAATTGATATTTTGCATCCAGATGCTTTTTACAAAGAATCGCATCAAGAGATATTTTCTGCTATCATGACATTGTTCCATAATTCTGAACCAATTGATTTAAGAACTGTTTCTAATCAATTGAGAAAAAATGCAAAGCTAGAATTTGTTGGAGGTGATTTTTATTTGATTGGATTAACTCAAAAAGTGGCATCTACTGCGCATATCGAATTCCATGCACGTATCATTCTTCAAAAATTTATTCAGCGTAAATTAATTTCTATCTCCTCAGAAATTATTGAAGAAGCCTATGATGAAACTGTTGATGTTTTTGATTTATTAGATGATGCCGAAACAAAATTATTCGAAGTTACACAAGGAAACTTAAAGAAAGGATCAGAAGATTCACAGTCTTTAGTTAAGCAAGCAATTGATAAAATTGAAGAAATATCTAACAAGGAAGGTATGAGTGGTGTGCCGTCTGGCTTTACAAAACTTGATGCATTAACATCTGGTTGGCAACCTTCAGATTTGGTAATTTTAGCAGCAAGACCTGGTATGGGTAAAACGGCATTTGTAATGTCAATGGCAAAAAATATTGCGATAGGATACGAACAGGCAGTAGCAGTTTTTTCTTTAGAGATGTCTTCCGTTCAGTTGATAACGCGTATGATTTCGAGTGAAACGGGTATCCCATCAAGTAAACTTAGAAAAGGAAATTTAGAGCCTCATGAGTGGGAACAACTAAATGTTAAGGTAAAGAACTTATCTAGCGCACCTTTGTTTATTGATGACACACCTTCCTTATCAATTTTTGATTTAAGAGCAAAAGCAAGACGTTTAGTTTCTCAACACGATGTAAAAATTATCATTATTGATTATTTACAATTGATGACTGCAGGATCTAGTTCTGGTGGAAATCGTGAGCAGGAAATTTCTATGATTTCTAGGAATTTAAAAGCACTGGCAAAAGAATTAGCAGTTCCAGTAATTGCTTTATCTCAATTATCTCGTGCGGTTGAAACACGTGGAGGAAATAAAAGACCGTTGTTATCTGACCTTCGTGAGTCGGGTGCAATAGAGCAAGATGCCGATATTGTTTCGTTTATTTACCGCCCAGAATATTACGGAATGACTGAATGGGATGATGATGAGCACTCGCCATGTGAAGGGCAAGGAGAATTTATTGTTGCAAAGCATCGTAATGGTGGTTTGGAAAGTATCCGTTTAAAGTTTACTGGTCATTTAGCACAATTCTCAGATTTAGATGAAGGATTTGGTACAGAGTTTCAATCTAAAATGAATACTGATTTACCTCAAAGTGCACAACAGATTAACCCAAGTGATGCCTTTGCTGATGGTGATGTGCCGTTTTGATTAGACAGTAGACAAGAGACTTTTGATTTGTCTTTCCCATGAAAATGGTAATCTATTTGAAATATTTCGATTAAAATCTTACATTCGTTTTTTAATAAAACATCTGTGAATTTCTTATTCAACATCAATCATAAAATGAAGGCAACAATAATTATGTTGGTGTTTCTACTATTTTCTAATTCAATTTTCGCATCCTTTATTTATGTCCCCATGTCAGATAGTTTGCAAAAGAATCATTTAAAGGCTTACGGAATTACATTTTGGACTTTAGAATTGGGTTTTAAAGCGCAATGGCTATTGAATTATGAAGGAGGCTCATTTTTATTAGAGCACACCAAAGAAATAGAAAATGAATGCAAAATTAGGGGGGTGTCTTATGAAGTAATTTCTGATTTAAAAGCTGAATTAATTTTAGAAGAAATTAGCAGTCCATCAAAAAATATGGAAGCGGTGTTGTTAGAGAAAGCTCCTAGGATTGCAGTATATTCTCCGAAAGATAAACTGCCATGGGATGATGCTGTTACTATGGTATTGACCTATGCCGAAATACCATTTGATGTTGTTTACGACGAAGAAGTATTGAGTGATAAATTACTTTTATATGAGTGGTTGCATTTGCACCATGAAGATTTTACAGGGCAATACGGAAAATTTTATGGTTCATTTAAAACTGCCCCTTGGTATATTGAAGAAAAAAAGCGGTTAGAGTCATTAGCTAATGATTTAGGATACTCAAAAGTATCACATGAAAAATTAGCTGTAGCTCAAAAAATTCGTGATTATGTAATTGGTGGGGGATTTATGTTTGCAATGTGTTCAGCAACAGATAGTTTTGATATTGCTTTAGCCGCTGAGGGAGTTGATATTTGTGAATCTATGTTCGATGGTGACCCTTCAGAAGCGAGCTATCAATCAAAAATAGATTATAGCAAAACCTTTGCTTTTACTGATTTTGAATTAGAGCGGAGTCCTGTTGTATACGAGTTTTCGAATATTGACATGACGCTCAAGCGGAAAATTATTCGTACTTCAGATTATTTTTCATTGATGAATTATTCTGCAAAATGGGATCCAATTCCAACAATGCTATGTCAAAATCACACAAGTTTAGTAAAGGGGTTTATGGGACAAACAACTTCTTTTGATAGGAGTTTAATAAAACCTACTATCTTAATAATGGGAGAGAATAAAACCAATGGTGAGGCCCGTTACATTCATGGTACAAAAGGAAAAGGAATGTTTACTTTTTATGGAGGTCATGATCCTGAAGATTATAGCCATAGAGTGGGGGATCCAAAAACAGAACTAGACTTACATCCAAACTCTCCAGGATATAGACTAATTTTAAACAATGTATTGTTTCCAGCAGCAAAGAAAAAAAATCAAAAAACTTAAGCTAATTAGCAGTACGCTAATAGTTTAAATGCTGTGATTTAATTTTATTTTCTTATTTTAGTACAAGATTTTTATTTTATATATAATCGATACTCTACAAACCTCTTTTTGACAACTCCATTTTTTGAGAACAAATTTGTTCTAAATAGCCTCAAGAAATTGATTAGTTTCTAACCAACTATTAATCAGTTAGGATTAACTCCGCTACAATTTCAAATAAATTATAGGTTCAAGATAACTTAAGAGGGTTATCTTTGATTAATTTTAGGGTGCTAATATACAAATTTTTATTTCTATAATTATAACGATATTCACATTCCTTTAAATGTAAAAAGAACTTGTGC
>JAQRMW010000162.1 GCA_028599075.1 Urechidicola sp.
TTAAGAATGGTGCTATTAATTTATTTTTTTTCATTTGGTTGTTTTATCAAGATCTACAAAGTAACGAAATTGAACGGAATTTTCTGTCGAAGAACGGATTTTTTTCAAATGTGCCCTAACGGTTTTGTATAAGCATAGTAAGGGTGTAGAATGGTATAATTTTCGGTTTATGAATTACTTTTGCAAACACAAAATAGCCTTTGTTTATAGCCACAAACCCTTATTATGCTTATACTGTGTTGGTAGCCGTTTATTTATCTATTCTTTTTAGCTTAGTTTCAACAGCAATGATTAATATTATCATTCCAACAAACCATAAGCCAACTGTAGTTAAATCAGTCAGAGCACTTGATTGATATAAGATATATAATATACATTGAATAATAAGAACAATTCCTAAAATAAGTATTGATAAGTTTGCACTATATTTTTGAGCAATTTTCCAATTTATATCATTTTTCATTGACCTTGTGGTTCTATATCCATACCAAGAATTTATTGATTTTGGTGGAAATAATTTAAAAATTAATACTACAATTAATGAAATTAAAACTATCGGATTTTTAATTATGTAAAATATCATATATTTTGAATTTTATGTTTTTGTCTTTTGGGAAGAAATAAAGTATCAGTATAGCTGTCATAGTTAAGCCAAAACTTACAAGACCGTGAACTAATGCAATAAAAAAATGAAATAGTACGCCTATTATAAAAAGTATTTTCCAATTCCACTTATTCCTTTTAAGTAGAAGCCAACCAAATAGAATAAATTCAATAAACATAGCGCTCCACGTTACTAGGATAACTATAAATTTATTTGACATTAACTCATAAAATATTGGCTTAAATGTTTGCGATACTCCAAAAATATTATGAGTAAACCAATAATATGTAGCTGTTCCATTAAGCCATTCGCTAACAAATAATTTTGCTACAAATGCGTGAAAATAAATTACTGCAACTTGTAGGCATATTATTGCATAAAATGACCAAATAAATAATTTTATTTTGGGTTTATCACATTTTTTAATGGCATTCCAATGATTTATTCTATTATCAGTTAAAGCAATTGGAATTAACAGAAGCGTTAATATAGCGGCTATTTGGTCTCCACCTTCAATTATTATACCTGAAAAAGTGTAACTTACAGTTACCCACCAATGTAGAATGGAAGTAACTTGTGGTAAATAGCCAATTATTACTAATACAAGAATAAATACTGTTAACCAATAGGCAAGTGTTAAGTTATCTTTGAAAAGATAAAATATACTCAATTTCTCAAATTCTAGTATTGGCTGTCGTAATAGAACATCATTGACTTCTGGAAATAAATTTTCAATACCTGTAAAAGATAAGGTTAGAAGAAATGTCAAGGCCAAAATAGACCTAGCTAAACCATATACATTATTCCAAGGATTTAGAGTAGTGTACTTGTCAAGTATCCCGTCAATTGTAATTTTTATTTCATTTAACATAAATCTTAACGTATTTATATGGCATTACCAAATTTTTATAATTTTTAGACCAAGCCCAAGGAATTCGTTCTTGCTTTACAAGATAATATTCTCCAAAAAAGTTTTGTGGTTTAAAATTATGTGTAATCGTATCAGTTGCTATGTCTGTTAGAGAAAAATTACTTTTAGCTCCGACGGCCCAATGCTCGTTTTTGATTTGAGAAGTTATTATCCCTAATTCAATGTTTTTTAATCTGTTCTTTCGAGATATTCCAAAGTAACTTTCAACTGAACTATTAGTTTTTGTAACTTTTATAATCTTATCATTTCTCCTTTCATATACGTTGATAATATCTTCTCGTGGATCCCGAGTGAAAAATCCCCATCCCTGCGGAATAAAACTGAAAATAGTTGTTTTACTTTTAAAAGATTTATTATTTGGAATGGGAATTGTTGCCACAAAAATATTACCCAATATAAAAAGCCAAAAGACGACTAATAATAAAGGATATGAATACTTCATTATTGAATACTTAAAAGCGCTAAATCATTAATTAATATTTCACTTTTCAATGCTTGTTCTATTATCTCATCTCTAGTTACAGTTTTTTCTTGGTCAATAGCCGCGTAATACTCTCCAACCCAAGCAACCGCTACATAAGTCATTGCAGCAGCGGCGTGTACAACAAGAACATAAGCTGCTGCAACAAAAACTACTCCAGCGAACCAACACTTCCCTTGTTCATTTAACTGAAACTCGTTATTTTTTTCTAATTCAGCTTTTAAGTTTTCGTAGTTGATTGAACCGTCAACATTTCTAAAGTCTTCAATATCGATGTCGGCTACTATACCATCAATTTTATTTTTCTGTTCTTTTGTTAAGTAGAGGTTAATAGCACTTTCAAATAAAACTCTTGAACCCTCGCGTAAAGCATTTTCAATTTCTAATTGATTCTTAGTTTGAATTATACTCTTAAAATCTTTAAAATAATTAGGGTTTTCTTTTTCGATTTCCACTAAAATTTCATTCATTTTTGAGTGATAATCACTTTTTTGTTCAACACTAATTTTGTTTAACTCGAAGTAGCTAAATGAATTACTAATAGACGGTACTGTTTCAGCGACAGTACCAGTAGCAAAGAAAATTCCTTTGAATAATTCTTTACCATTGAAATTAACTGTTTCCTCTCTGTCATCAAATGTATTTTCGTCAGTACAACTTGATAATAAAATTAAAAAAGCCATAAAGAGGCTTGTAAACTTGATGTTTTTTCTAATAAATCTCATCTGAATATTATTTTAGTTGCCTACTTTCAGTCAAATATTTTAGGTCGCTGTTTCGGCGTTAATTCCGACCGTTTTGATTTTCATTGTCCACCTTCAGAGAGTCAATTTACTTTTTTTCTTTCAAATTCCGTAAGTCGGATGGTCTTTAAATTGCTCTGTTTCGGTGCGCAAATGGCTACCAACGGTTTGTATAAGCGTAGTAGCGGATTTCAAGTCTCTAATTTTCGGTTTATCACTAAACTTTGTTCAAAGAAACAAACTTTGAGTTTAACATAAAACCCGCTATTACGTTTATATTTTGTTACCCAACGTACTTATTTGATTAGTTTTCAACTTTTTGAAATGTTAAAATAATTCCGTCAGAAGAAGGGTTATCTAATAGTCTTAATGTCTGTTCTACTAATTCATATTTATAGTTAACACTTTCAATACTAACCGAATCATTTGAAATAATGTTATATGAATAATCTCCATTTTCATTAAGTGGTAACTGAGTGCTTGTTGTAACATTTAGGATTACATTTATTG
>JAQRMW010000163.1 GCA_028599075.1 Urechidicola sp.
TGCATATAAAAAATAGCAGTTAAGTGCCAAATTTAAAGTTTGGTACTTTCTGTCATCTTTGTTCTTTAAAACGAAAAATAGTGCGTTGTTAATCTGCTACTTTCCATATGCTAACCGTTGTAAGTAATGCGAAAATCGTGCTGAAATTGAAATTTGAACTAAAAAAGCCAGCGCACAAATAGCACATTTGGTTTTTTGCCAACACATAAGCCAACGCTAAAAAACCAAAAGAGCTATTTTTTGCCAACGCTCGAAATAAAGCTAAATTTGAGAAATTAAAAACACAAACCAAAGAGTGAGTAAAAACGAAAGAATAACTGAAAATTTAGTTAGAGACATATTAAGAGACTTCAACTACTACGAACAAGAAGAAACTGTTGTAGAAGAACAAAAAAGTCAAATTGAGGAAGTAAAAAAATTATTAAAAGGAGCGAGTAAAACTGGAAAAGGTGGAATTGGAGCACCAGAATTTATAATTTCCACATCTGAAACACCTGACTTTTTAATTATTTACGAATGTAAAGCTGACACCAAACATCACGCAAGCGAAAAACACAACAGACCAAAAGATTTTGCTGTTGATGGAGTACTTCATTACGCTAAAAAGCTATCAAAATCTTTCAATGTGATTTGTGTTGCAGTAAGTGGTCAAACAAAATCTGGATTGAAAGTTTCAACTTTCATCCATCCAAAAGGTAGCGAAAAAGCCAAGGAATTAACAAATAAATCTGGCAAAAAAATATCAAAAATAATTAGCCTTGAAGATTTTATTGAACACGGTTCTTTTGATAAAGATGTAGCCCAACAAAGGCATAATGATTTAATGGCTTTTTCTCGTGATTTACACGAATTTATGCGTAATCACGCAAAATTAACTGAAAGCGAAAAACCACTATTAGTTAGTGGAACACTTATCGCCTTAAAAAATAAAGCATTCGCAAAAAGTTTTGATGCTCATTCACCTTCAGAACTACAGAAAGAATGGATGCGAGTTATAAAAGAAGAATTCAAGAAGGCTGAAATTCCTAATTCTAAAGAATACAGTATGACACAACCTTACTCGTCAATTGCTGTTCATCCTGAATTAGGTAAACCCACAAAAAAATATCCCAGAAGTGTTCTATTTGAACTAATAAAAATGTTGAATGAAAAGGTTTGGCCATTTATTAGTGTTTATCACGATTTTGATATCGTTGGTCAATTTTATGGCGAGTTCTTAAAATATACAGGTGGAGACAAAAAAGCTCTTGGAATAGTATTAACACCAAGACATATTACAGACTTATTTTCACATCTTGCAAATGTAAATGCAAAATCTAAAGTATTAGACATTTGTGCTGGTACTGGTGGTTTTCTAATTTCTGCTATGCATAATATGCTTAAAAAAAGTGTAACAAAAGCAGAGCAAGAAAACATTAAATCAAATGGATTAATTGGAATTGAACAACAGCCTAATATGTATGCACTTGGTGCAAGTAATATGATTTTGAGAGGAGATGGAAAAGCAAATTTACATCAAGGAAGTTGTTTTGACGAAGGAATAATATCTGCTGTAAAACTTCATAATTGTGATGTTGGTATGCTAAATCCACCTTTTGCTCAAGGAGACGAAGATTTACACGAGTTAGTATTTATCAAACAAATGCTTGACAGTTTAAAAAAAGGTGGTATTGGAATTGCAATTGTTCCAATGTCTTGTGCAATTACACCACATCCAATGAGAGAGGAGATATTAAAACATCATACTCTTGATGCTGTAATGTCTATGCCAGACGATTTATTCTATCCTGTTGGTGTTGTCACTTGTATTATGGTTTTCAAATCCAAAATACCACATTCCGAAAACAACCTAAAAACTTGGTTTGGCTATTGGAAAAATGACGGATTTATAAAAACTAAAATGTTCGGTAGAATTGATAACAAGAAAAATTGGGAAGAAATCAAATCTAAATGGATTGAAAGCTATCGAAACAAAGAAGATATACCAGGTTTTTCAAGAAAACAGAAAGTAACTCACGAAGATGAATGGTGTGCAGAGGCTTATATGGAAACTGATTACACATCAATAGATGAAAATGATTTTGAACAAACTGTAAAGAATTTTCTTGTATTTAAACTAATGAATAAACTGTAATGAAAACTGTTAAAGTATCTGACATATTTAATGTTCAATATGGTAATAGTTTTGAACTAAACAAGTTAAAACAAGTTTCTGATGGAATCAACTTTGTTTCTAGAACAGCAAAGAACAATGGTGTTTCAGCAATAGTTAAAGAAGTTGACAACGTTGAACCTTTTAAAAGTGGACTAATAACCGTCTCTCTTGGTGGTTCAGTTTTGGAAACATTTATACAACCTGCACCATTTTATACAGGTTATCATATTTATTGTTTAGAGCCAATAAAAGAAATGTCAATATCAGTAAAACTCTATTATTGTGCCTGTATTTCGGCAAACAAATACAGATACAATTACGGACGTCAAGCTAACAGGACATTACGTGATTTACAAATACCTGCTTTATCAGAAGTTCCTTCAAAAATTTCAGAAACTGATTTATCGATTTATGAAGGTTTAAGCGAACCTTTAATCAAAAAGAACTTGAAATTAAATACCAACAATTGGAAATGGTTTTCTTACGATTTACTATTTGATATTGAGAGAGGAAAAGGACCAAGAAAAAAAGATTTAGATGGTAAAGGAAACATTCCGTTTGTTACTGCGTCTGATAAAAATAACGGTTGGAATGCTTTTACTTCTTGCGAACCGATACACGAAGGGAATACTATAGGTGTAAACAGAAATGGTAGTGTAGCAGAATCATTTTATCAACCAATTCCATTTTGTTCAACAGAAGACGTACACATATTTACAGCGAAATTTTCAATGAACAAATATGTTGCATTATTCTTATCAACTCTAATTAAAAAAGAAAAATATCGTTATAACTACGGTAGAAAATGGGGAATTGCAAGGATGAAAAAATCAAAAATCAAATTACCAGTTAAAAAAAACGGAGAATTAGATTTGGAGTTTATGGAAAACTATATTAAATCTATGAACTATTCAAGAAATATTTAATTATGAAAGCCAACGCTCAAAGCCATACACATTCGCAATTCGCTACAGCCAACGCTACGCCACAAATTGCAAAAGAGTATGTCTTGCCAACGCTCACATTTGAACTAAATAACAAACATCCGAAAACCAAGCAGAACGTGAAAAGCACTACTTACAACAACGTG
This sequence comes from Urechidicola sp., assembly GCA_028599075.1. Taxonomy (GTDB): domain Bacteria; phylum Bacteroidota; class Bacteroidia; order Flavobacteriales; family Flavobacteriaceae; genus Urechidicola. The sequence goes on from JAQRMW010000163.1 coordinate 3,246, forward strand.
TATAAAACATAGCTATTATAGGCTTTCCGAGAGGTTTTTGTATATTTACAAAGTACGCCAAATTTTTTATTTGGTTATATTTATAAAAGAAAATTAAACATAAAAATAAAAAATTCGGCTCGTGCTAAATCCGAAAAGTTAGCGTTTATTTATACGCTACGTTTCATACACAAGACCGTTGTACACAAGCTAACACCAAGGAACTAACAGTCACATTTGTTTTTTTAATAAAAACCCGTATCGAAAGAAAACTAAAAACACAAGAAACTGTTTCACTGCTAATGAAAAATTATAAATGAAAATAGGGAAACACCTCCGAAAAAAAAGAAATGAGAAAAGATTATCGCAGCAGGAAGTTGCAGATTACTTGAACATATCGCAAAGAACCTACTCTAATTTTGAAAGTGATAATACTACACCTTCCATTATAAAATTAGTAGAGTTGAGTAAGGTCCTTAAATTTGATTTTCTAAAACTATTTCAAAATTAAAGTCTTATTCCTATTTTTAGAATTTTATTGCTAAATTTTAGAAATAATTTTCTAGAGATAATGAATAGGATTAACGTATTTAGCCATTGAATTTCGGTTCGAAAAAAAGTATTAATTTAAAAATTATTTATTATAAAAAATCAAAAATTAAGTTTAGCTGATTTTAAAGCTAAAGCAAGTCAAATTGAAACTACCGGTACACTAGAAGCAGTTAGAGGTGGTACTTTGGCTAATTGTCATCAACAACCATGGGAATACATTTGGGAGATACTTTGGAAGTAAAACGAAAAATAAGCGGAAACCGAAAAGCTAATAGAGTAGGTAAATTTTAAATTAAATTAATTATGAAAAATTCAAAATTAAGTTTAGCTGATTTTAAAGCTAAAGCAAATCAAACTGAAACAAGTGAAGTTCTTGAAAAAGTTCAAGGTGGTGGTTTAACTGATTGTCATGGTGAATCTGGGCGAATTGGAAAATTGCTAATTGATACTTTTTACACTTGGTAGGTTATTTAAAAAAGGCTTACTTTATTAATTAAAGTGAGTCTTTTAGTATTTAGTTACGATTATATTTTATATAAATGAATTATTACATGATTAACGAGAAGATTAAATTTGGGCAAAAACAACTCATTGAAAATATAAAGATTTTATTATACAAGAAAGATTCTGATATATTTAGCATAATAGATTTTGAAGATGATAGAATATATCAAGAACCCTTGTTGTTTGCTTATTTTAATGATAAAAAATCAAATAACTTAAATTTATACACCATACTCTATGGGTATATGAACTTTGATGCTCAAAAAAAAGGAATAAGTGTTGAGTCAGATGAATATGGAAGGGTTTACTTACCTAATATAGGATGGTTAATGACAAATGAAGTCACTCAAAAACTCAAGTTATTTAAAGATAAAAACAGTAAAATAAAGTTATTATATAAAGGCGTTATTTGTGAATATAAATTAGAATCAATTGAAAAAATTGACAATACTAACATTGAATATTTAAGATACCCTATTCCTTTACTTAAACAATGTTATTACGATTTTGATAATAATTTAATTAATGTAGAAATAGAAAGAATTTCAATAAAACATTTAAAAAATGTAACAAAAGCTTTAAACTTAATTAAACGATTTGCTCCTAAACATTTTGATTTAATTGTTTTGGCTACCAAGAAAATTGTTGTTTTTAATGTTGATACAACATTAAGGAATTCTTTTGCTACATTAAGTGCTCATGGAATTAGTTTTTCAAATGCATACCAAGAAGATTATAATGAAGTTTTTTTTATTGATGATATAGCTCATCAAACAGGACATATTATTTTCAATGCATTAATCTACGATTATCCAAAATTTATAAAAATAAATCCAGATACTATTTTGCAATATATAGAGTTAGAAAATATCACTGTTGAAACTAGAAATGTTCATGTAGTATTTTATGCGTTGTATACTTATTACGCAACGTTTGTTTGTTTAGAAGTTTGTTTAATCGCGAAGGTTTTAGACGCAAAAAGAACCCATGAAGCTTTAGGTCGACTTTGTTTTTATTTAAGGAAATGTCATCTGGATTTAAACCTATTTGAAAGAGCAAGTATTAACGACACATTTATTGATGTTGAAGATATATTTACCGAAAAGGGATTAGAAATATTTTTTGAAATAAAAAATAAATTTGATTTAATAAAAGAAAAATGGAGAGGTACTCTTAAGCCGTTAGATATGTCAAATCAACCCTATAATTTTACCTACTCTAAATTTGTTGAATTAAATCCATTAGATGAGAATAATAATTAGTTTTTTAGTGTGTGCCTGTTTTTTAGGTTGTAATGAAAGTACTTCAAAATTTGAGTTGTGTTCTGGAAAAAAACACCCTTACTATCATCCTACTTTAGAGTACCATGGAGGTTTTTATGAAATAAAAAAACATTATTATAGTAGTTATCAAACAATAGAATCTCCAAATAATACAGGAATAATAAAAATTAGGTTTAATATAAATTGTAAAGGTAAAACTGGTAATTATGTTTTAGAAACATATAGTCTAGATTATAAGAGTATACTTATAACTAAAAAAATTACCGAACAGTTACTTAACCTAACCAAAAGTTTGAATGATTGGATTCCTGCATATGATGAAGATGGAAACAATGTTAACAGCCATAAATTTTTTGCGTTTAAAATAGTAAACGGAAAATTAACAGATATTTTACCAAAATGACAAGAAAAAGTAAATGGAAAAAAAGATTATTTATAACAATTGCTTCTTTTTTAGGGTTAATTGTCATCCTAGCAATCGTTTTTAATCAATTAGTTTATGCACTTTTAATGGGCGTTGGTTCTATAGATGTCTATTACGGAAATAATGAAAGAGGAAATAAGATAATGAGTTATGCTTTATCTAAAATAAAAAAGCCTCATGAAAACACTTACCATGCTATATCAGTTCAAAACACAAAAAACGGAAACTATAATATAGCTATTTCTGCTTTAGAAAAGGCTTATGAAATCAACCCTAAAGAAGTTGGAGCTTATTACGGATGGGTTTTATTGTATTATTATCATGATTATGAAAAAGCATTAAATATCTTAAATGCATACGATAATTTAACTCCTGAGTTTTCAGACTACCCAATGGGAGAATGTATTCATTATTTAAAAGGTCTTGCATATAAAGAGCTAAAGAATTATGAAGAAGCTATAAAAGAATTTGACATTTCAATTAATAATGGATTAAAAGAACATAGTGAAAGTTGGGTCGATTATCAAGTTTTCCTCAATAGAGGAATCATTTTACTTAAGCAAAATAAAAATGAAAAAGCCATAATTGAATTTAAAAGAGTTATTAGAAATTATAATGAATGTTCTGAAGCTTATTACTTTACAGGGCTTTGCCTAGCCAAACTAAACCAAAAAGAAGAAGCTTGTCAAAATTTCAATGAGGCTCTTAAATTAATTGAAGAAGGGTATAAGTCTTCTGATCCATATGTAGAGTTATTTCATGAAATATATATACAAGATATTGAACAGTCTTTGTTGGAAAATTGTATAAAATAATGACAAAAAGATTTCCTTTTTATAAACAATTAGATTTAAAAGATTGCGGTCCGACTTGCTTAAAGATAATAGCCAAGTTTTATGGTAAAATTTACAGTATTGACTTTTTAAGAGAGAAAGCACATATTACACAGCAAGGCTCGTCTTATGGAGGTATTTCAGAAGCTTCAGAAATTATTGGAATGCATTCTCTTGGTGCTAATTTAACCTATGAGGCATTAGAAAAAGAAGCTCCTTTACCTTGTATTGTACACTGGAGGCAAAGACATTTTATTGTTGTTTATAAAATTAAAAATGATAAAATTTATGTTTCTGACCCTGCTCATGGGTTAATTACATATTCTAAAGATGAATTTTTAGACGGTTGGTTACCTAATAAACAAAAACAATCTCATTCTGAAGGTTCTGTTTTGTTGTTAGAACCTACTCCTGAGTTTTATAATAGTGATGATGACTCTATATCAAAAGGTATTGGATTTAAGTTCTTATTACCTTATTTTAAAAAATACAATAAAGTTTTAATTCAAATATTTTTAGGACTTTTTATTGTAACTTTATTGCAGTTGGCAATGCCATTTTTAACACAAGCTGTTGTAGATTACGGTATTAATTATCAAAATTTAAATTTTATATATCTAATTCTAATTGCTCAATTAGTTTTTTTTATAAGTACAACTTCTGTGCAAATTATTAGAGATTGGCTAATGTTGCATATGACAAGTAGAATTAATATACGTTTGTTATCTGATTTTTTAATGAAATTAACGAAACTTCCAATTTTATTTTTTGATAGAAAAAATATAGGAGATTTACTACAACGTATACAAGATCATACAAGAATTCAAAATTTCTTATCATCATCAACGTTAAGTGCATTGTTTTCTTTTGTAAACATATTTGTTTTCTCACTCGTATTGGCTTATTATAATACGGTTATTTTTATCGTTTTCTCTTTGGGTACATTATTGTATTTAGGGTGGACAGTTATATTTTTAAAAAAACGAAAAGAGCTTGATTATAAGCGTTTTGATTTAGCCTCAGGAAACCAAAGTAGTGTTGTACAGCTTTTAAGTGGTATGCAGGAGATTAAATTGAATGGCTCAGAAAGAAGAAGAAGATGGGAATGGGAGACAATTCAAGCTCGATTATATAAAGTATCAATTAAGAGTCTAGTATTGCAACAAACTCAAAATATTGGAGGCTCATCTATTAATCAGCTAAAAAACATTATAATAACGTTTCTGGCAGCTAAAAGTGTTATTGATGGACAACTTACTTTAGGAGCTATGCTATCAGTACAATACATATTAGGTCAACTAAATGTCCCTGTAAATAGCTTAATAACTTTTATTCAATCTGCTCAAGATACGCAAATCAGTTTAGCAAGAATCTCAGATGTACACTTACAAGAAGATGAAGAAGATAAAATAGAAAATAATATTAGACAGCTACCTAATGATAAATCTATACAAATTGAAAACTTGAGTTTTAGATATGGTAGTAAGCATTCGCCTTTAGTTCTCAAAAATATAAATTTTATAATCCCTCAAGGAAAAGTTACTGCAATTGTAGGAGCAAGTGGAAGCGGAAAGACTACCCTCATAAAACATTTATTAAGAATAGTTAATCCTTCTATGGGTTTAATAAAGGTTGGCAATACTGCTTTAAATAATATAAGTGTTTCTTTTTGGAGGTCGAAATGTGGTTCAGTTATGCAAGAAGGATATATATTTTCAGATACAATAGCTCGTAATATTACTGAATCAGATTCTGAAGGATTGATTGATAAAGAACGACTTTTAAATGCAGTTAAAGTTGCAAATATTGAATCTTTTATTGAATCTCTACCAATGGGGTATAATACTAGAATAGGGGCAAGTGGAATGGGTATTAGTGGTGGTCAAAAACAAAGAATATTAATAGCTAGAGCTATATATAAAAACCCTGATTATTTATTTTTTGATGAAGCAACAAGTTCTTTAGATTCAACTAATGAAAGTGAAATCATGAAAAAACTAAACACATTTTTTAAAAATAGAACTGTAGTAGTAGTAGCTCATAGATTAAGTACTGTGAAAAAAGCAGATAATATTATTGTATTAGAAGGAGGAAAAATAATTGAGGAAGGAAATCATCTAGAACTGGTTAGTAACAAAGGAGTGTATTATAAATTAGTAAAAGACCAATTAGAATTAGGAAATTAGTTATGAAGATTGATGAAATAGATACTAATAGTGAACAGATAAGAGAGATTTTAGAAAAACAACCAAATGTTTTTTTAAAATGGGGAATAACAGTTATTTTTATTGTTATTTTTTTAATGTTTCTGACTACTTGGCTAATAAAATACCCTGACATTATTCAGTCTCAAGTAATTCTAACTACAGAAATACCAGTTCAAAAAGAATACGCAAAAACAAGCGGAAAAATAAATGCTATCCTTATAAAAAACAACGACTTAGTTAAGACAAATCAACCGTTAGCTATTATTGAAAATACTGCTAATTATAACGATGTTTTTAAGTTAAAATCTATCATTGATACTATTACAATTAATAGTGAATCATTCTTTTTTCCAATTGATGATTTTCCAATTCTTTTTTTGGGAGATATTGAATCTCAATACGCTCTATTTGAAAACAGTTACATTCAGTATCAATTGAATAAAGAATTAAAGCCTTTTTCAAATGAAGCCATTGCTAACAAATATTCTGTTTCAGAATTAAATAGAAGGCTTAGAAGCTTACAATCTCAAAGAGAAATAAATAAAACAGAATTAGATTTTATACAAAAGGATTTAAATAGGAGTAAATCACTATTTGATAAGGGTGTTATTTCTGCTCAAGGTTATGAAAATAAGCAACTGGAATATGCTCAAGCTAAACGTAATTATAAAAATTTTGAATCCTCCATTTCTCAAATACGAGAAGGAATAAGTAATGCAAGAAAAACCTCAAAAGGAACAGAGATTAATAGATTAAAAGAAGAAATGGTTTTATTGAAAAACGTAATACAATCTTTTAATCAAGTTAAAAAATCTATTAAAGATTGGGAGTATCGTTATGTTCTTCAGTCAAATATTAAGGGAAAAATTTCTTTCTTAAATATTTGGAATACAAACCAAACGGTTAGTCAAGGAGACCTAGTGTTTACGATTATCCCAAGTGAAAACTCCTCTTTTATTGCTAAATTAAAAACTCCTTCTCAAAACTCTGGGAAAATAAAGATTGGACAAAAAGTTAATATTAAACTTGATAATTATCCAAATACAGAATTTGGTATATTAAATGGTACTGTCAATAATATTTCTTTGATTGCAGATGAAGAAGGTTTATATAATATAGATGTTAAATTATCTGATAAACTTATAACTTCTTATAATAAAAAAATTGTATTTAAACAAGAAATGACTGGTGTTGCAGAAATTATTACAGAAGATTTAAGGTTAATAGAAAGGTTTTTTTATCAATTTAAACAGCTATTTCAAAATTAATGAAGTTGATAGAGAATACTCAATTGAAAAAATAATGTTTAATTATTCTGAAAAATTAAAAAAATACAATTGACAAAAGAAATGAAAAAATAAGCCTGTGTACAACGTATTGGTATATAAAAAATAGCAGTTAAGTGCAAGCTACTAAGTTTGTGATTTTCTGTTATCTTTGTTTATAACCTGAAAGTAATAGTTTTTTTATTCTGCTACTTTCCATATACCAATACGTTGTACACAAGCTCTGAAAAGCCAACCGCACAGTCAAGCACATTTCATTTTGCTCGTGCCTCACAAAATAAAAAGAGCTTGCCTTTTCCCAACGCTCACCCAAAAAACATTTACCGACTTGATGTAAAAATCGCAAATTATATATATATATTTGCTAAAAATAGGTCAAACCTAATGTTGATAAAATCAGAAAAATGGCAAGTTTTGGACATTTCATAAAAACCGAAAGGGAAAAGAGAGAGTGGACTCAAACTGAATTTGGAGCGAAAATTGGAATTAATTCGAGTGCAATTAGTCGAATTGAGAATGGAACGCAAAAATTCAGTAAGACAAAACTCGAATCATTATCGAAGTTATTTAATCTCGATATGCAAAATGTAACAGACTTATTTTTTGCTGACAAATTTGCACGAGAAGCTTTTAAATATAAATGCTCTGAATCAATTTTTAGTGTTGCAGAAGATACAGCCAACTATTTAAGAAATACTAATATCAAACAAGGAAAATTAAAATTTGAAAATGAGTAAAAAAAATACTGTAATAGACCTTTTTTGTGGTTGTGGTGGATTATCCCAAGGATTTATTGATGCAGGATATGAAATATCACTTGGTATAGACAAATGGGAAGATGCAATTGAAACATTCAACTTTAATCATAAAGGATCTAAAGGAATTGTTGCTGATTTACTCGAAATTAACCCAAGTACTATTTCAAAAAATGAAAATATTGATAAAGTTGATGTGATTATTGGAGGTCCACCTTGTCAAGGTTTTTCTATTGCAGGAAAAAGAATAATAGAAGATGAGAGAAACCAACTTTATAAAACCTTTGTAAATTTCGTTGAATATTTTAAACCTAAAGCCTTTCTAATGGAAAATGTACCTAACATTATGTCGATGGGAAAAGGAGCTATTAAAGATCAAATAATCAAAGATTTCGAAAAGTTAGGTTATAAAGTTTCACATCAAATTCTATTAGCATCTGATTATGGAATACCTCAAAATAGAAAAAGAGCATTTTTTGTTGGACTAAAAAACAATTTAGAATTTGATTTCCCAATTCCAACAACACCAAATAATAAAATCACTTCGAAAGAAGCAATATCAGATTTAACAGAATATACAATAACTGATGGCTCACCATATTCAAACAAATATGAAAGCTCATATCAGAAACAAATGCGAAACGGCAATAAGGTTGTTTTTAACCATCAAATCACCGAACATAAAGAGAAAACAATAGAAATTATTGCAATGGTGCCTGATGGTGGTAATTATAAAAACTTACCAAAAGAACTACATACGACAAGGAAAGTAAATATTGCTTGGACAAGACTTAATAGTCAAAAACCAAGTTTCACAATTGACACAGGTCATAATCATCATTTTCATTATGAATTTAATCGTGTACCAACAGCGAGGGAAAGTGCTAGATTGCAATCATTTCACGATGATTTTATTTTTCGAAAAGGAAAGACTAGTCAATTAAAACAAATTGGTAATGCAGTCCCACCATTATTAGCAAAAGTATTGGCAAAAAAACTAAAAAGCTATTTATAAATGTACAACCCAGAAAACCAATATAGATGTACAATAATTAGAGGAAAAGCTCAAAAAGATTTAGACAATCTATTACCAGCTTATGCAAACTTTATTAATGATGTTTGTCCAACTGACAAAGCTAATTTCACTAATAGCTTTAATGATTATTTATCTAATATATTTTATGAATCAGATTTCATTGATTTATCAAATAATCACCAAAAAACAATTAGAAATCATATAACTGAAATAGCAGGTAAATTATTTGGTCTTTTTTATATGAAAGATGACACTATTTATGAATCTGAATCTTGTGCTAAATTAGTTGAAGATAATGACCAGCCAGCGTTCTTTAAAAATCTCTGTTTGAATTTTCAATTTCCAAATGGAACTCAAAAGATTCAAACAATTCAAGAAAGAATTGATAATCAAATAAAACTCAAACCATTTCATTTTATACTTTCTCTTTTAAAAAAGGCTAAAATTAAAGCTGTTATAATCACAAATGATGAAATAGAATATTATGTATTGAATTCAAAAGAAGTCTTACAAGGAGAAGTAAATACTGAAGATGTTTTAAATACAATAATAGAAAGAAGAAAAAAGGGAATAGTTAAAAAAGTTGAACGTGGGACAAGACACAGGCAACATTTAAGAGAGCAAATAAATCTGCTTGAACTATCTAATTTAATAAGAGTAGAAGGTGAAAATGTATTACTAAATTCTTATGAACACGTTGCTATTGAATTATTTATTAAAACAGTCGATAAACCTCTAAACTTTGATATTTACAAATATGATTTATCAAATAGTGCAGAGAAGAAAATAATGTATCAAGATTGGTCAAAGTATTTCGGTAGCGTAAATATATCTGACTATAATCTACTAACAACTTCAGTGGAAGCTCTTCAACAAAAAGAAGATATTCCAATAAAACCCAAACCAAAGAAAGGTGTTGACCATACAATATTGGGAGATGCAGGTGAAGAATATGTTTATCAAATAGAAAAAGAAAGAGTTAATGCATATAACCCAAGATTAACTAATAAAGTAATTATGCTTGGTAAACAAAGAGGAATTGGTTACGATATTTCCTCTGTAGAAGCAAACGAAAATATTGAAGACCCTGAATTTGATCGCTTTATAGAAGTCAAATCAACCAAGCGAACTACTGTTCCATCTATGAGTGACAAAACTTGGGTAGACACAATTAATTTAACGAGAAAAGAATGGGTAGCAGCAAAGCAATATAGAGATGCTTTTAATATTTATCGTGTATATTTTACACCAAGCGAAACAGTTATTAGAAAGATAAATAATCCGTTTGAAAAGAATGAATCAGGTATAATAAGAGTTTTACCAACTATGTATAGGATGGATTTCTTTTCTAAATCAATAGACAAACAATATTAAATTATGAGAAAATTAAAAGTAGCTTCATTTTTCAGCGGTTGTGGTGGTTCTGATTTAGGAATAGTTGGTGGATTTAAATTTTTAGATAAATCATACGATAAATTACCATTTGAAATCACTTATGCGATTGATAATGATAAATATGCAGTAGAAACATATAATGAGAATTTTGAACATCCAGCTATCTTGGATAACATCAAAAATGTTGAAAAAGAATCATTACCAGACTTTGACATCTTAATTGGTGGGTTTCCTTGTCAATCTTTTAGTACAGTCAACCCGACTAAAGACACAAATGATGAAAGAGCTAATTTATACAAAGAATTAGTCGAAATTGTTAACATAAAAAAACCTGATTTTTTTGTTTTGGAAAATGTTAAAGGTTTAACAACTTTACAAAAAGGAGCAATTTTAAAAAAAGTTATTAAAGATTTTAAAGGTTCAGGATATAAAGTAAAACATAAAATATTACTTGCATCAAACTTTGGAATACCTCAAAAGAGAGAGAGAGTTTTTATAATCGGAATTAAAAACAATATAGATACGGAATATAGTTATCCAAAAGAGACTCATAATGAGAATAATTGGGTTGCTTTAAACTCTGTAATAGATTCTTTGATTCCTACAGATGAAAAATTTTATTTTTCTGAAAGAGCGGTTCAAGGTATGAAAAATGCAAAAAAGAATATGAAAAGAGGTCTTTATCAAGATTTGAATAAACCTTGCTTGACAATTACTTCTCATTTAGCAAAAACGAGTTTAAACTCAAGAGATCCAGTTCTATTAGTTAATCCAGAAAAAGAACTTTATCGAAGATTTACACCAAGAGAAGCTGCTCGAATTCAGTCTTTTCCTGATAATTTTATTTTTCCTGTTAGTGATACTCAATCTTATAGACAAATTGGAAATGCAATCCCACCAGTTTTAATGTGGCACGTTATGAAATCATTGAGTGAATCAATAAACAGAATTGAAAAGCCAACGCTCAAAAGCCATACACATTTGCAATTCGCTACAACCAACGCTACACCAAAAATTGAAAAAGAGTATGTCTTTGCCAACGCTGAAAAACAAGCTGATGAAAAAAAGCCAGTGTACAACAATGTATAAAAATAATAGCGGTTTAAGTGATAAAATGAAAGCAAGTATCTGTAAAAAAGTTCTGTGCTTAAACGAAAAGTTAGTGGGTTTTAATCCGCTACTATTCTTATACTAAACGTTGTACGCAAGCAGACGAAAATCCAGACGCATAAACAGCACATTTGGTTTTTGC
>JAQRMW010000164.1 GCA_028599075.1 Urechidicola sp.
ATAATTCATTACGGCGGAATTTCCCTTACGGAAATTCCTCGTATATTTACAATGGCTTGTGCAACGGCGGAAAATTGCTCGCGCACTTTTCCGTAACAAAATCATGCACAAACACGTTAGGCACAATAAGAGTACGACCGTAAAAAGAACTAAATTTTGTACCTTTGTAAGAGCAAAGAATAAAACAGAAAACAAAAGAAATAAATGGCGAAAATTGAACGATATAAAAAAGCTGAACTTGTCGAATATTGTAAAAGTATTGGACTGGAAACCAAAGGTAAAGGAAAGATTATTTTAATGGAGGAAGCTTTGGAATATGGGAATAATGAAATTCGTCAAGCAATAGAAAAAGGAACAGGTCTTGAATTATTAACTTCTAAAATGGAAATATTAGCTGAAGAATATGCTAATAATCTTAATTCCAAAATAGAAAACCGAAAAAAAGAAATGAAAGGAGATGACAACTCTCATTACCTTATTTATCGAGTTTTAGGGATAACAACAACAGAAGGACAGCTAATTGATGAATATCAAAATACTGGTCGATTTCTGTATAAATATGCTGGGTCGTTTCTTGAAGAAGCAGCTTCTTTATGTCTTAAATTCAATAATGTTGAAGGAGGTAAAACTCTAGTTGAAAATAATCAAGGTCAAAGACCAAAAACATTTGAAATAGATTTTTTGGATGGGAATAATGCAATTGAAATAAAATGGAGAGATGCCACAACTGATGGAGACCACATAACAAAAGAACACACTAGAGTTAAAGCAATAGAAAGTTATGGTCATATTCCAATAAGAGTAATGTTTTACTACCCACAAAGAGAACAAGCTAAAAGAATTCAAGCAACTTTAAAAACAATTTACACAGGAGTCAAAGGACAATATTACGGTGGCGAAGAAGCTTGGGATTTCATTAAAGAATATACTGAGTTTGACTTAAAAGAGATTTTGACAAAAATAGCAGACAAAAGAACTCCAGAGAATGAAAACAAATAAAATATATTTAGGAAATTGCCTTGAAAGGATAACAGAAATAGAATCAAATTCTGTTGATTTGGTATATTTTGACCCTCCATTTTTCACGCAAAAAAAACACAGTTTAGTTACAAGGGATAATTCAAAAAAATATGAATTTAGTGACAGTTGGGATTCTTTAGATGATTATTTAGAATTAATCGAATCTTGTCTTAAAGAATGTAATAGAATACTAAAAGATACAGGAAGCGTGTTCTTACATTGTGATAAAATTGCTTCACATTATATTAGAGTATCATTGGACAAAGTTTTTGGAATGAAAAACTTTAGAAGTGAAATTATTTGGAGTTATAAAAGATGGTCTAACTCAAAAAAAGGGTTGTTAAATTCTCATCAAAATATTTATTTTTATTCAAAAAGTAAGAATTTTAAATTTAATCAATACTACACAGATTATGCTCCAACAACTAATCTTGACCAAATTTTACAAGACAGACAAAAGACTTCAAATGGAAAGTCTGTTTATAAAAAAGACGAAAGTGGAAATATAGTTTTAGGGAAAGAAAAAAAAGGTGTGCCATTATCTGACACTTGGGAAATTCCATACTTAAATCCAAAAGCAAAAGAAAGAGTTGGTTATCCAACTCAAAAACCTGTTTTACTTTTAAACCAAATAATAAAAATCGTAACTGACAAAGGAGATTTGGTTGTTGACCCTTTTTGTGGTAGCGGTACTACTTGTGTTGCGGCTAAATCTATGAATAGAAATTTTATTGGAATAGATGCTTCTAATGACGCTGTTGATTTAGCTAATCAAAGATTAGAAGAAATGATTATAACGGAGTCAGTCTTACTTAAAAAAGGTTCTAAAAGTTATCTCGAAAAAACGGAATACGATACTGCCCTATTAAAAAGTATTGACGCTCTTCCCGTTCAACGAAATTCAGGAATAGATGGATTTCTCAAAGCCCATTTTCAAGAAAAGCCAGTTCCTGTTAAAATACAAGATGATACTGAAACTCTAAATGATGCAATTGAAAAATTAGAACGAGCCTGTTTAGGGAAAGAATATCATATGAAAATTGTTATTCAAACAAGAAAAGAAGCAAAGGGAAATAGATTGTTTGATTTCATATCAGATGTAAGAATACTCAAGTCAGATAAATTAAGAATTGAGGAAATGAAAGAAGAAATTACTGTGCCTAACAAAGTGTATAAGTAATGGCTACTAATTGCTTAATTCAAAGTTTAGAGCATTAAATTAACGCTAGTGCTTAACCGAAAAAACTGGCTTTTTAAACGCCACTACTCATACACAAACCGTTACCCTTTATTAAAAAAAACAACTAAAGTTCGTATTTTGAGAACTATTTATTTATATTTGCAACAGACAATAAAATATGAAACGAATAATAGCGAAAAGAACTTTACGCGAATTTT
>JAQRMW010000165.1 GCA_028599075.1 Urechidicola sp.
AACAGTTATCATAGGGACGTAAATATTCCAATGATCTCTAGAATTGGCTATTTCATTAAATAAGCCCACTTCATTTCCTGTTAATTCTGAAGGCTCATTTGTCGGAAAAAAATCAATATAGTTAATTCCGATACCTAAAACCCAATCATTTTGTTTTTGCGAGTAGATATTAATACTAATTAATATAAAGAGTCTACTTACTATTTTATTCATATATGGGGTTTGGATTGAGTTTAATAATATAAAGCCTAATTGTGACGGTAAACTTTTAACGGTTATAAATGTAAATTAAAGAGCTTAGAAAGAAATAATAAAAGTAATAAGTGGGTATCCTGAATATAGATTTAGCTAACAAAACAATACTCAAAATTAATTTAAGCAATTAAATGTTTTGACTAAGTAAAAAATTTGTTACTTGATGAGTTTTGTATTCCTAATAATAGTATTTATTTCTTCGTTTTACAAAATACAATTAAACTTGCTAAGCTGAAAAGATAATATTACACCATTAGCAATTAATTATCCAAATAGAACTATTTTAACTTTAAAAACTTTGCCAACTCCTGCTGTCTACGTTTAGCTATTGGAAGCGAGATGCCATCTCCAAACTCGCAATAATTTCCAGCAGCTTTATCAATACTAATTAATTTATTTAGATTAACAATATATTTATAGTGAATCCTAAAAAAAAAATCTGTTCTAGAAAACATTTCTTCATACTCTCCTAAATTTCTACAAGAAATTTTCGTTTTCATATTTGATAAATGAAAATTAGTATATCTCCCATCTGCTTCACAATAAATAATATCATCTATTTTGATAATATCTACACTGTCTATACTAGAAATTGCAATAAATGTCAATTCATTTACTTCTCTACTATTTTTTTTTTTAGATAAATTTATTTTTTGAATAGCTCTATTTACTGCGGAAAATAAATCATTTATTTGAATGGGTTTGGTTACAAAATCTGTTGCTTGATACTTTATTGCTTTTAGTGCAAACTCATCGTGAGAACTAATAAAAATTAATTGACTTGTTAGATTTTCGATTTTATCAATAAAAGAGAATATATTTTCATCATTCAATTGAATGTCTAAAAGTAATATTTCAGGGGTGTATTTATTAAACTCATTTATTGCATCTACAATATTTGTAGCTGTAGCCATTACAACTACATCAGGACAGTGTCTATTTAGATAATTTTTTAATAGTAATATACTTTCTTGATCATCATCAACGATTAAAGCTGAGTATTTTTTCATAAGGGTAATTTATTTGTGTCAAAAGTAGTTTAATAGTCAGTATATATTTTTATCAAAAATAACAAATAAAAACATTTTTTTAATTGAAAATTAACTATTGTAATATCCGTCATTAAATTATCTATAGACGGTCTATAATTGAAATAACAGTTCGACTGATGTCTAAAATCACATGCAAATTAATGCAAATTAACAACACTTATTCTATATATATAACACTTAATACAAGTATTTGTGTTTAATTTTAGCAATTATATATTTTTGGTCAAAATTTACTAAGCATAAATTTTTATTGTGAATAAACAAGGCAATCAATTTAGATTGCCTTGTTTTATTATATTCCTTTTACAAACAATTAAATACCTTAAAGTAAACTAATTAGTTAGCTTCAAATTCACCAACCATTATAACTTTTTAATTTATACCCCATCCAAAATGAATAATAAATTCTTCATTTATTTTAAATTATTTTGTGCCAATATATACTCTCAAAATGAACATAAATGGATTATAAGTATTAGTATCAATTATATAGATTTTGTTTCCAACGAACGAGCCTGAAAAATTAAAAGGTAATGAAGTGGGCTTATTTAATGAAATGGGAAATTCCAATGAACATTGGAATTATTTTTGTGCCTATAGTAGCTATCTCTAGGAATTTAAATACAGGCTTAGGTTTAGATTATTGGTTTTATGAAAAACTTGTATCACGAGTTGAAAGAATTCATACGTATTCTGACCCAAATTATGATCAATTGTTCAAACATTTTCAATTCTCAACAGCCTACTCATTAAATTTGGTAAAAGAACAATGTCTAATTCTATTAAGTGCTATTCTTTTTATTTAATGATAAAATAGTGCCTTCACATAAGCTAGTATGATAATAAATATACTACACGAAACATATAGACATTTATCTATTTTAAGGCTATCTTCCGAGGGTTTTAAATAGAACACTTAAAACCTATTACTATTTTACAATAAACTCGCTACGGCGGTTGGCTTGATGAAGTTCTTTACTACATTCTGTGCCATTTACACAGGTATTGATTAATTGTGATTCGCCATAACCTCTTCCGGTTAGCCTACTTTCATCAATACCTCCATTTATAATATACTGTAAGGTCGCATTATTTCTACGTTGCGACAATGACATATTATACGAATCATTTCCTCTACTGTCTGTATGAGACCTTATATCTAATTCAATTGTTGGGTCTTGTTTGAGTACAGCTATAATTTTTTGTAATTCTACCTCAGCATCTTTGCGAATATTATACTTATCAAAATCAAAATAAATAATAACATTAAGCAATTTTGCTATATCATCCCCTTCTTTAATTTCAACTTTATTTTTTGACAGGTCAAAATTATGCTCTCTATCTTTCTCGCTTTTCATTGAAAATGCATCTTCTCCAATATAAAGTTCTTTTGTAGCTTTAATTAAATACGAAACTGACTGCTCTACCTCCATTTGATAATACCCGATTGAATCAGTTAATACAAAAGTTAAATCAATATTATCTTCGTTTGATAATGATATTCTTGCATTTAATAATGGCTGTCTCGTTTCTCTATCTCTTACAACTCCAAATATTTTTGATTTTGTAAAGTCATTAATCGCCTTATTTTCAACAAAAGAAAATATATCATCATATCCAAAACCACTAGAGCGATTAGAGCTCACAAAGCCCTTATGGTTATGAATTACAAAGGCGAAGTCATCAGCTTTAGAGTTGATAGGTTTCCCCAAATTAATTAAACTGCTAGAAAAATCATCGTCATCAATCTTGATGTAGAATACGTCATAACCTCCTAAACCAAAATGCCCATCAGAAGAAAAATAAAGTTCATTTTCTTTTGTAATAAAAGGAAAAGATTCTCGACCGGTTGTATTAATTTTCTCACCTAAATTTACTGGCTTTCCAAGAGATCCATCACTATTTATAAACACCTTGAATATATCTGAAAGCCCGTTGGTTTCAGGCATGTCTGAAACAAAATACAAGAGATTTTCTTCATTATTAAGAGCGGGGTGTGCTGTTGAGTAAGCATCTCCATTAATAGAAAGGTCTTCAACATTTATCCACTCACCATTTACCAAATGCGCTCTGTATATTTTTAAATGCTTTGTTTCATTCTTGCTTTTTTTATTTATTGGTGTTGTATTATTACGAGTAAAATACATTGTTTTTCCATCCTTTGTAAATATTGCACTAGATTCATCATATTTTGTATTAACATTTCCATCTAATTTTACTGGCTCACCAATTAAACCTGTTTCGTTTAAAGTAGCTTGATAGAGGTCTAAATAAGGGAGACCACTCCATCTGTTAAATCTTGTTCTTTTAATACTGTTTTGGTCTTTCCTTGATGCTGCAAAAACGAGGCTTCTGTATTCATTAGCCACTGTATCCTTAAACCCTGCACCAAACTCCATACCACTACTATTAATAGAAACGGGTTTAATTGTATATCGATTTGAGTTCAGATTAATGATTTTCAAATAATCTTCAGCCGAATTAAAATCGCTATCTGTTAAGTTTGTTTCTACTCCATATTTATTAAACCACAGAGATGCTTCTTCATCTTTACCACTAGCCTTTAATGACTGTGAATATCTTAAAAAATAGATCGGTTCAACAGAGCCTGTTAAAATAAATAATTCCTTATACCAAATTGCTGCATCCTTGTATTTGGCATTAAAATAATAAGAATCTCCCAATTTCTTAAAGAGTTCTACAGATTTAAACCCAGATTCTGCAACTTTTAAATATACTTTAGAAGCATCAATATAGGCAAATTCATCTTGTTTTTTATTTGCTTTATTTAATTTTGCCTTTTGAGCTACAGTAAAACTAGAACTTAGTAAAAAAAAAGTCAAAAGTAATCCTATTGCATGTTTCATAATATTATATAATTGATAGAGCTATGTTAAAAAAATCTTGGACTAACCATTCTAAAGCTTGAATCAAACACATCATATCTTAAAATAAATTCATGTGATCCTGAGCTGAAATTGCCTATATTAGTTGTTTCGTAATCATACCCATAGCTAATCAAAAGTTGATTAGAAATTTGAAATGCTACTAAGGCACTCACCGCAGCATCTGTCCTATATGCAGCTCCAAGTGTGAGTTTGTCATAAAACAAAAAATTAGCGGTTATATCGATTGCCACTGGTGCGTTTAAAGTAAATTTTCCTAGAATTGCAGGCTTAAATTTCATAATTTCACTTATATCAAACACATAACCACTAATAAAGTACAGATTTGATTTTTCGGTAGCGTTTGATATTGAGCTATCATCATAATGTTTAGTTTCTAGAAAGTTGGGTATTGAAATACCAGCATACCATGTATTATTAAATAAATAAGCACCAGCACCAATAACTGGAGTAAATCTATTTTCTATATTATATT
>JAQRMW010000166.1 GCA_028599075.1 Urechidicola sp.
ACTTTTTGTATTAAAAACAACATTTTTTTGCTAAATTGCACTATAATTTTTCTTTAAAAGATTAAAAGGGTTCTTATCTTTTTTAGAAAAACGAAAAAAACTAATTTTTAGAACCCACCATTAGAGATTGCACATGAAGGTTTAACGATTTCAAATGGATAATAAATGAGCGATATATATCCTCCTGTAGCCTTTTATTTCAAATTATCTTTTTCTGGTGTATCAAGAAAAGTAGAAGCTTCATTTAAAGAAGTTTCAGGTATCTCAATTGAAAAAGGAGTTGAGGAGATAACAGAAGAGGGAAACCCGTTTATACATCGTGTTCCTACTGCTGTTAAGTATCCAAATTTAGTATTAAAAAGAGGAATAATAACTAAAGACTCTGAATTAACAAAGTGGTGTTTAAATTCCATAGGAGATAATTTACTCGGGACAGATTCACTATCAGAAACAATCACAACAAAGAATATTGTTGTTCAGCTGTTAAATGAGAAAGGCGTCCCTTTAAAATCATGGAATTTTGTAAATGCTTGGCCAGTTAAGTGGAGTTTTTCTGATTTTAATTCTATGAATAATGAGATAGCAATTGAAAGGCTCGAGTTTGCTTATAGCTATTTTAAACCTTTTTAGAAATTCCGCAAATAGTTTCTTCACAATTATGCTATATACAACTTAAAATATGGTTTTTTGGTAAACACATAATCGAAGGTAAATATAAACCAAGTATATTAAACATTACTGTTACGTATAATTAACGCATAATATGGAACCTTCTGTGCGGTTAGGATTGTTTTAAAAGTCAATATATTTAAAGTTATTTATATTGGTGAAGTAAGTGCAAGTCAAGGAGTATTTAATATATTCGCACTTATTAATAGAAATAGAACAACACTTATTAATAGAAATTGAACAGCATGTATTAATAGATGCAGTACAACGTTAATTAATAGAAGTAGTACGAATTACTTAGTAATATAAATTAAAAAAAATGGCAACACCTAGTGCTAAATTGGCAGAATCATTAGAGAGATTGAAAGAAATTCAGGATTTAGGATTTGTTGCTATTAAATCAAGTGATTTATCTCGTGTACATAGAGAAAGGTTGATTGACAATGGGTTTATTAAAGAAGTTATAAAAGGATGGTATATATCAGCACCTCATGAAGAGCAACAGGGTGATAGTACTTCTTGGTTTGCCTCTTTTTGGGAGTTTTGTTCGAGGTACTTAGATGAGAGATATGGTAAAGAGTATTGTTTATCGCCAGAGCAGTCATTAATGATTCAATCTGGAAATAATTCAATTCCAAAACAATTAATAATTAGATCTTCTAAGGGAAACAATACAAATACAACTTTATTATTTGGGACATCGTTGTTTGTGTTAAAATCATCAATCCCAAATTCGGTTAAAGTTGAAACAGTAGAAGGTATAAGAGTATATGATTTAGCATCTTCAATAGTGTATAGTTCTCTTTCTTTATTCACAAAACAATCCGTTGATATTAGAACAGCTTTAATGATGATTAGAGATTCTTCGGACTTGTTAAGTGTATTATTAGAAGGAGGACATTCAAAAATTGCAGGCAGATTGGTTGGTGCTTATCGAAATTTGGGAAGGAATAAAATAGCAGAAGATATATTAAAAGTTATGAAAAATGCTGGATATGATGTGAGGGAATCGGATCCATTTGAGCAGCCAACTTCAATTCAACTAGATTCAAGAGAACGTTCACCATATGTTAATAGAATCAAATTGATGTGGAAGGAAATGAGAACTACTGTTATAGATGTTTTTCCAAATGCACCAAAAAGACAGAGTAATATAAATGAATATATTGATGCAATAAAAGAAATCTATGTAACTGATGCATACCATTCCCTATCCATAGAAAAATATAGAGTAACCCCTGAATTAATAAATCGTGTAAGAAGTGGAGCTTGGGATGCTGATGAAAATGAAGAAGATCGAAAACAAAGAGACGCAATGGCGGCAAGGGGATATTGGCAAGCTTTTAACAAAGTAATAGAAAGTGTAAACCGAATTTTTAAGGGGGAAAATTCTGGAAAAGTTGTCGATGAAGACCATGGGGATTGGTATAGTGAATTATTTGCTCCAAGTGTAAGAATAGGATTATTAAAAGCATCTGATTTAGCGGGTTACAGATGTAATCAGGTGTATATTGGTCAATCTAAACATACACCAATAAACAAGGAAGGAGTTCGAGATGTAATGCCAGTACTTTTTGAGTTATTGCAACAAGAAGAAGAGGATTCTGTTAGGGCAGTTTTAGGACATTTTATTTTTGTATATATCCACCCTTATATGGATGGTAATGGGCGAATGGGGCGATTTTTAATGAATACAATGCTTGTATCGGGAGGATACCCATGGACAGTAATACCTAAAGAAAAACAAAAAGAGTATATGTATGCTTTAGAGAGCGCTAGTGTTAATCAAGATATACAACCATTTGCAGAATTTATTGCCTACTTAGTAAATGCCAGTTTAAAGGGAAAGCCAATAGCAAAAATTTAGGGAAAGATTATTATATACAAAGTTTAGCAACTTATATTTTTCATTCAAACAAAATTTATTTGAGCTTCAAAATAGGATAAGAAAAAGCTCTTTTTATTTTCAAAAGCTAAATTCTATGTGTAGGCTTTTTAGTTTTTTAGCAAGGTTATTTGGGTAAAAATATATTTTGTAAAAGCACACTTGAAAAATTAAAATTATGTAGAATTTTATTTGGATAATTGAAGAGTAAAATCTACATTTATAATCAGTAATTATTGTTTAATTTACCGTAAACGGTTTCGTAAACGATTTTTCAAAATTAAGCTCAATAAAGCGTAAAATAAGGGTTTTTTGGCGAACTCATAACCCGAAGGTCACTGGTTCGAGTCCAGTTCCCGCTACGAAGGTGAAAATCAGCAAAACTAACAGTTTAGACTTCTCTAAACTGTTTTTTTATACATATACTTCTGGTTTGTGTTTAAATATTTCAAGACGGGTCATTACAATACACAACTTAGTTAGCTAATATAATTAAACGCAAACTTATGGCGACTATAATTCATTCGTGGTTTTGTACCACACCAAAGCTAAGTATATTTAACACAAATAATTCTTAAATGTTTTTACCTATTTTAGGATTTTCATTTAATCTAAGCGCCAACATATAAAGTACAACAATAATAGTAACTACTATGTCAATCTAGTTTTATATTTTTGCTCCGCATTAAAATTAATTATGGAATACGCAAAAAATATTCTTGATACAATTGGCAATACGCCACTTATTAAAATCAATAAAATTACTGAAGAACTACCTTGTTTAGTACTTGCAAAATATGAAACTTTTAATCCAGGAAACTCGGTTAAGGATCGTATGGCATTAACAATGATAAAAGATGCAGAAGCAGATGGAAGGTTAAAGCCAGGTGGGACTATCATTGAAGGAACTTCAGGAAATACGGGTATGGGATTGGCATTAGCTGCGATCGTAAAAGGATATAAATGTATTTTTGTTTTAGCAGACAAACAATCAAAAGAAAAGTGTGATATTTTAAAAGCGGTAGGAGCTGAGGTTATTGTTTGTCCAACAGCAGTAGAGCCAGATGATCCACGATCTTATTATTCGGTTTCTAAACGATTGGCTGATGAAACACCAAATAGTTGGTATGTAAATCAGTATGATAATCCGAGCAATACAAAAGCACATTACGAAAGTACTGGACCTGAAATTTGGAAACAAACTGATGGAAAGATTACTCATTTTGTAGTTGGAGTTGGAACAGGAGGTACAATATCTGGAGTCGGAAAGTATTTAAAAGAACAAAATCCAAACATTAAAATTTGGGGAGTTGATACCTACGGAAGTGTATTTAAAAAATACCATGAAACAGGAATTTTTGATGAAAAAGAAATTTACCCTTATGTAACTGAAGGGATAGGTGAAGATATCTTACCGAAAAATGTTGACTTCGATATTATAGATGGTTTTACAAAAGTAACTGATAAAGATGGAGCAGTTTATACGCAACGTTTAGCTAAAGAAGAAGGTATGTTTTTGGGTAATTCTGCAGGATCTGCAATAAAAGGAGTGCTGCAACTAAAAGAGCATTTTACAAAAGACGATGTAGTTGTGGTTTTATTCCATGACCATGGAAGTCGTTATGTAGGTAAAATGTTTAATGACGATTGGATGAGAGAGCAAGGATATATAGATTAGTGTTTTCCATACTATTGTTTAAATACTTTCAATAAACTTTACGAAGACTTTTTTATGTAGTTCAAGATCCATATTAGGAGAAAGTGCTACACGGACAATATAATCCTTGTCACCTTCTTTAGTAGTCCCTTGAGTAGACGTGGCAGGTATAGTCCAATAACATCCATTTAATTGCCCATAGCTTACACAGTACTTACTTTCATGAGGGATTTCATTAATCATTAAATTGATTAATTTATGATTTAGGTCTCTTTTATAGGCTTCTCTTTCTTTATCAGTATTCCCTTTTGTAGGGAGATCTAATGAAAAAACAGATGGGGTAAATCCTACTTTTGCTAATGCTGAAGAAACAAAATTGATTTTAGCTGCTGGTAAAGTATCCTTGATGAAGTTTACAAATTCACGTGTATTCAAATAAGCTTTATAAATTCTTTGTTTCATTGATGGTAATTGTTTTGCCAATAATTCCATTTGAAAACCTGTAGCTTCATTATCACAAAGTTTAAGATGTAACTCAATTTTATCTATTAATGCTTCTCCTTTTTTATTTGCTACACAATAGCCAGCTGTACATAACCCACCGCTAGGAAATTTTGACCCACTTGCAAATGAAATAGTTCTAACTGTTGAAAGAACATTGGCTTCACCTAAAAAGTGAACATTAGGACAAAAGGTTTGATCTAAAATAAAAACTGGATCGATAGCAACTTCACCACTTGCAGTTTTACGAGGTAAACTTAAAACATCTCTTAATTTTATAAGGTCTGGAACTTCAACTCTAGGGTTTGTTGGAATTTCTGCAATGATATAAGGTATAGCATCTTCGTTAGCAATTTTATTTAAAATAATATCAATACTTTGAACCATATCATTATCACCATCAACAAGTAAATCCAACACTTCAACATTGTCAATACAAGCAGCAACACGTCTTGCTTGATCGTTAGTTCCACCATAACAATTTGGAGGGACAACAATTTTAATGGCCTTTCCTTTATGATTTTCTGTCGCATTGTGAACTAGCCCCATCAAAATGGCATATTGAATTGATAGCCCACTTGAAGCAACAAGAGGGGTTGTAGTTGTGTTACAAATCTCCTTAATTGAATCCAATACAATAGTTCTATTTTCTACTACATTCGTTTTGGTAGTATCAAAAGAAGATTGCTTTATTAAAGACTTTAGGGCAACAAGAGAATTGGCTGGTGTCATTGCAATAGTTTCTCTTCTTCTAACATGTTGAATTTCTGAAATATAACTTTTGTTGTGTTCGCCATTAACTAATAAAATACTTCCAAGGGGATCATGAAAATTGATGAAAAAGTCAATATTTAGTGTAAGATCAACAATAGAAATTTCTTCTTGTTCTGAAATGAAAATGGTACTCCCGTTAAATTCTAAAATGTCTGACGCTTTTTCAACCTGTTTTAATTCAAACGAATAACCATAAATAGTTCTTAGAAATTCAATATCAAAAGAATTGGGTAATTCGCCTGTATAATTGATTTGGGTGCTTCTATTGTCTAACAAATTCTTTCTTAATATTGCCAAAACAGGAATTGTCTTTGATGAAAAACTTATTACCTCTTCTGGTAATAGGTTATTTAATTTAGCAATTACCCATTCTAATACACAAGACAATGGGTGTCCTAGTCGGATATAGTCAAAAGCAGTAGGTAATTCATTAAGTGCCGATGAATCAGAGTTGTTATCATTCGCTAAGGTTTCAAACTGTTCTAAAAATTGAACTTTGGCCATTTTTTCATCATAAATATCTAGCCGATGGGTTGTTAGACTCAACCAAGCAGTTGGCATATTTTCTAATACATCTTTAATAAAATCGAGTATTTTATAAGCTTTCATAGTTTTTGTCTTTAGACAGGTCGAAAGTACATAATAATTAGATTTTTTTTATTGAGTTGATGGATTTGTTTTACTGATGGATGCTTTTCTTTAATCCATTTTATAAAATTATCAATTTTGTTTTTATAATCCTCAATAGTTCTTTTTGAAATTAATATTTCTTTTAGATGTCCAGCTACTGGGAAACTAAAAAGATTGGACTTATTACTATGTTAGACTAGACATTAAGTTGCGAGATTTAGAGCTACATAATTTAACTTTGTACTATGAAAAGACGAAACAGGAATTACAGTTTATCATTTAAACATAAGGCAGTAGAATTAAGCCCTGCAAGAGGCAATGTAAAACAATCATTTGCTAAAGCTATTTCGGTAAACCTTATGATGAAAATTTTGTTTCTAAATTAGTCTTAAAAAGACTTGTTTTTTAACTCAGTTCTTCATGAATCAATAGATAATTCTCGTCTCAGGAAAAACATTGATCCACGCGAACCAAAAAACCTCATGTGATGGAAGCCGTGAGAGGCGCTGTTTTTCTGGGCCAATTAAAGCACCGTCCTTTACTTTCCATACTTCGCCCTTATTGTCTAGTAACCTTCCATCCTTATATGATTTGAATTGCTGTTCATCTATGGCATACGCACGACTTGCACCATTATTTTCGGTGATGATTAACAATCTCTGCTCCTCTATTTGATTCTGATAAATTCTTTTGCGCTTTAAATATTCCACTGAAACAGCTAATGGTTGTGAGGTATAGTTTTTAGGGCGGGGAATAAAAACCCTAGCTTTATTGGATAAACGTATGTCAAGTCTTAGTACTGGAAACATCAGTTTATCATCAGCAAAATAGTCTTTGTATGCTTCACCTTCGTCATAATTTCTAGTGTGCCCAGTTTCAATTGAGAGCACCTGTGTATTTGGATGTCTCTCACGCCATTTCCCCCAAGTAGTAGTTTCCACAGGTAAAGTTGATAGCTCAATATTCTGATCTGCCAGAGGGCCTACTAGAGGCTGACCCAAGATGGTACTCCATAAAGATTGAGTAGCTTGGTCGTACATTAATTTATTAGAGCGATAGAGAAACCCACTGGTTCCTAATTTATGCTTCACACTGTTGAATTCGGTATCATATATAATAACTGTTCCGCAAAGTGTACAATAAACCACTGCAATAGATTGTTTTCCAATATCTTCAGTAAGAAATTCATGCCATGCCAAAATACGCTTTGGATAAGCACGAGCCTCTCCATTTATCACTAGGCCGAAAACAATATCAATATCAGAAAGATATGTTGCTTGAGTGGCAGTCACCATTGTTGGCGAATCTAGCTTTGGTATACCGTCCTTGCTCACACCTCCCCAAACAATTTCGTCAAAGCGAATTTTGGTTTGGCTATCTCTTCCATAAAAGTATTGATAAAAAGTAGGGTCAAGAGTATTATAAAGATACGCTTTAAAATCAGCATAGTAATTTCCATAATTGGCCGTATGTTTCCACAACCATTGAATACCATTAAAATAATCAGCTTTAATATCAGGTTCTTGCTCTTCAAGTAACATTCCAATTACTTGTTGCTGCCAATCATCCTCACTTAACCTTAATATGTCAAGCAGTGGAGCTACATAACTTTGTGACCAATTTTGTTGTAAAAAATTTAACGATTCTGACTTTTTTTGCTGATTGTATCCAATGAGATTTTGGAAAATAGACAAGGTGTCAACTTGTTTTGATTCTGACTTTTTTATATTAGAATCTAAAAAAACATTATAGTCAATAGGCAAGGTAGAAGCAAGACGCTGTTCTGCCCAGTAGCCGTATTGTCTGATGGTCGATTTATTGATAATATTCCCTCGCTTATCAAACAACAAATAGGGCTCGGTTTTGTACAGTCGAGAAACTGCATATTGTTGATTTGTTCCTAGTGATTGAGTACTACTAGATCCAAATTTTTGCTGTTCTTCTGAGGAAACGGCAACTTGTACTTCATCCATAGAAGATACTTTTAGCCCAACGTGCTTGACCGTTAAAAATTCTGAAAAGTATAGTAGATACCTCCCAGTGATAGAATCAGGACGGATAAGTGCACTTGGTTCTGATGGCTTAAGAAGGGTATTAAATTTTCCTTTTTCATATCTATCAAATGAAAGTTCATAGCCATGGCCTTTTAATGTAGCATTGTTGGAACTTTCTAAGAGACTTCGTAAAAAGTGTGGTATGCTGTTTATGTAGATATTGTTTCTTCTCTGAATGTATCTAGTATCATTAGCTTTTGTTTTGTCAGTAAATTGACCATAACCCTTGTAATAAGTCGAACCATTCTCCTCAATTAATAACACCTCAAGCCAGAAACGAATGGTATACCCTAAATAGTCGTTTTCGATGTGTAAGAGGTCGGTCGCCTTTACCCAGAGAGCTCCATTCTTTTCTTCGAATCGTAAGACCTCTGGATTCAAGATTTTGCAATTAGAGGCCGCTTTACCTTTTCCCAATAGAGTTTTTCTAAATCTTCTAAAATTTCTCTTCCATTTGTAACCTCTTTTTGTAGTGAGAACGACCTCATTTAAGTCCACAATTTTACTCTGCATTTCGATTGTGTCAATGTTCTTTAAGTTGTGATAATGCTCTGGGCCGATGATTAGAGTTTCGTATAAAATATGTGTAATGACGAGTACTTGAGTTTCTTGTGTAGAAATTTTAAGTTTACAGTGGCCATTGATATTGCTTGTCGTGCCAATACTAGAGTTATTTATGAAAATATGAGCATCTGATATTGGCTTTTCGGTGACTCCATCAATCAGGCGGAACTGCAACTCAACTTGCTGGGCTTTGACCAATTGCAAGCAATTCAGTCCAATCAAAAAGCAAAACAATATCCATCTCATTGTTTAAATATAGTAGTTGTCTCCTAAAGAAGTCGTTTAGATTCTTAAGAGCTTTCTTTTAAGTGAGACTTTTTTGCTTGATTAGGATTTAGGGTTCAAGATAACTTAAGAGGGTTATCTTTGATTAATTTTAGGGTGCTAATATACAAATTTTTATTTCTATAATTATAACGATATTCACATTCCTTTAAATGTAAAAAGAACTTGT
>JAQRMW010000167.1 GCA_028599075.1 Urechidicola sp.
CTTTAAAATTTGTCTAAATTTCTTCTCAGAAATTCGGGAACGGAAAATATACTTGTTCTTCATTGTTTCTCAATAATTTACAAAGATATAAATTTCCCTAAACTATCTTGAACCATAATTTTAATTGATTAATTTTATTTTAGAATAAATTATTTTTTTTGGAGCAGAGTAAAATTACAAAAAATAATAGATAGTTAAAGGCGCTCTTCAATCCATTTTTTAAAATCATAAAAATTTTGTGGAGCAACACCGTGACCTACCATATATTCTTGATATGAATTTTTAATATTCAATTTGTTTAGAAATGGGCTTGCATTTTGTGCCCACTCTATTGGTAAGACTTGATCTACTGATCCGTGAGAAATAAAGAAATCTAAATTTTTATAATCAATAGGATTTAAATTTTCAGGAATGATATCTTGGTTGATATACCCACTCAAAGCAATAACATGTTGTGCTTTTTTAGGGTATTTTAATGAAACAGCATAACTCAAAATGGTGCCTTGACTAAATCCTAAGAGAAAAGTTTTATCAGGATTTGTTTTATATGCTTCTTTAATTTCGTCTATAAATGTAGCAATCAGATCACATGATGCAATGGCTTCTTCGTTGTCCGAGAATTTCCCATTATTCATATCAAAATGGATGGTGTACCAAGAATAAGATCCCATTCCTAAAGTTTGTGGAGCTCTTGCGCTAATAATCAATAGCTCATCTGGTAACTCGGAAGCAAAAGAGAACAAGTCTTGCTCGTTACTGCCATATCCATGTAATAAAATTAAAAGTGGTGGGTTTTCTATTGCAGCTTTTGGTTGTCTAACTACATATTCTAAAGAAAGTTTTTTCTCCATATAATTTAAATACTTTTAAACCAGTCTTGAAATAAATCGCCAAATAGAGGAATTGGTTTTGTTTCTCCTTTTATGGCACTTAATAATCCAATTACCCATAAAATAAATAGTCCTAGAAATAAGATTGGAGCAAAAGTTGTAAAACCAATTTGTACTAGAAGACCAATAAAAAAAGATAAGATTGATAAGCCTATAGATTGACGGATATGAAACGATGCAAAATAACTTTTGTTATTATTGTTCATGATGAATGCAATCAGCAAGCCGATCCACCAAAAATAACTGATAATTGCTGCTGATTTTTCGTTATTTGATGAGTTTATTTGCATGCTTATTCGTTTAAAACTAATTGTTTATTATTGTAGACTCCATATACTTTTCCTTGCATTTCTTTGTTTAAAAAGATAGCATTTTTTGATGTTGATAGAATATTTTCATCAGAAAGTGAATATTCAAAATCAGGGTTAAAAAATGTAATGTTTGCAGTAGATCCCTCAGTTATTTCAACAGTTTCCATTCCAAAAATAGCTCTTGGTTTTTTTGTTAATGAATTGATAAGTGACTCTAAACCTATTTTTTTATTCAAGGCGCCAAATAAACTCTCCATACCAACTGTTCCTGGTTTAGCATTGCTAAAATCTACTTTTTTATGTTCAACATCAATCGGATTGTGATCGCTTGTGATAATATCAACGGTACCATCAGCTATTCCTTTTTGTAGTGCTTTTACATCTTTTAATGTTCTTAAGGGTGGCGTTACTTTTGTATTAGCGTTAAACCCATGTAGTTCATCATCGGTTAAAACTAAGTTATGAGAGGCTACGCTACAGCTCACATTTAATCCTTTTTTCTTGGCGTTTTTTATGAGCTTTACAGATGCTGCGGTCGATATGGTCGGGATGTGTAATTTGCCACCGGTGTATTCTAGTAAAAATAAATCACGAGCAATTTGCAATTCTTCTGCTAGGGTAGGAATTCCTTTTAGTCCAAGTAAAGTGCTATTGTCTCCTTCATTAGCTAATCCATCTCTAGCAATTGAATTATCTTGAGGAAAGCTTAAAACGAGTCCATCAAAATTCTGAGCATATTGTAAACCAATTTTTAAAAGATTTGCATTTTCGATTGATTTATTATAATCGCCAAAAGCAATAGCTCCAAAGTTTTGCATATCAAACAATTCGGCTAAATCTTTTCCTTCGGCATTTTTTGTCAAATTTCCGATAGGGTGCAAGTCAGTTGCCTTTCCAACAGCCTTGTTGATTAAAAACTGAACTGCTGCTTTGTTATCAATTTTCGGGTTGGTATTCGGGTTAACTGCAACAGCTGTAAATCCATTCTTGGCAGAAGTTAACAGTCCGTTTTCTATGGTTTCACGATCTTCATATCCAGGTTCTCCAAAACTCACACTTGTGTCAAACCAGCCACAAGAAAGATGTAGATTTTTAAGTGATATGATTTTTAATTTCGGACTTTCATCAATTTTTACTGCAATTTTGCTGATGATTCCTTTTTCAATCAAAACATCACGTTTTTTAAGATGATGCGAGCTATTCTGATCTACAATGACTGCCGATTTAATAAGTATGTTCATACTTTAAAGAATTTTAGGATGCCGATTTCCAACAACAAAAATAAGATAGCTAATCCCAAAAACCATTTAAAAAGTGGTTTAATTTGTTGTTGCTCGTTTATTTGGTTTAATGTGCTTTCTATCGAGTCTGATATGTTAATATTTTCAACACCTTTCAAAAGGTCAGGTAGGTTAGGATTCTTAAGTTGACTTTCATTTCTATTGTAATTATAAGCAATAGTTCTAAGAATTTCATTGTTATTGGTAATTTGATAAAACCCACTTTCTTTAGGGTGGTCATTTGTTGTTAGCTCAACTTTGTTGTGGTAAACACGTTGTAGAGGAATAAATTCATTCGCATCATTTTTTAATGTTAGTACATTATCTTTATTAATTTTAGTTTTAATACTGATGTTATTTTCATTTCCGATGGTGTAATAAAGTTGAGGTATTTTAAAGCTGTATTTTCCAAAATTGTAAAAAACTGGAACAATGAGTGGCGTATTTTTAAAGTTGGTTACATCTTTATCTAATGGAGAAGCAAACCAATATACAGTTCCTTCGTTGCTTTTTATTTCTGAAATAAAAGATTCGTTATTTTCAATATTTACAATGGGTATAGCATTATTTAGTCTAGATTTATAAGTAAAGTTTGTTGTTGGATATTGAAAATTTTCAATCTGCTTTTCAAAAACACCATTGAATAGAGGGTGCTCATAATTGATGGTGGTTATTTTTAATTCTTTGTCTAATGATTTTGAAATTGTTCCTATTGCTAAGTTGTTAAAAAATTGATTGTACAAAGTGATATTAATTTCTTTAGAAGGAATAACCACAAGATTACCTCCATTCTTAACATATGATTTAAGTGAGCTGTTTAATGTTGTCGGAATTTTATCTAACTCATTTAATATTATAAGTTGATTATTTTGAATAGCATTATAATCTAAATTACCAAAACTTTTTTGTGTAAAATTGAACTCGTCTTGTACATAAATTCTTGATAAAAAAATACTGTTTTTCCCGATGGAAAGCACATCAATTTTTTCTGGATTTGAGATGTTAAAATAGAGGGTATTATCAAAGTGCAAATTTTCATCTTCAATACTGATTTTTCCAGTTATATTTTTTTGAGCTGGAATCTTGAATTCAACTTCAGAGGAATTGTTTTTTGAAAGTGGAGTAGTAGCTTTTCCAATTAAATTTGAAGCGTTAAAAAGAGAAATAGAAACATTTTCTTTTGGTAGATTTACGTTGTTTATTTTAACTTTTAAGGTAATTTCTTGATTATTTTTATTAGAGATGTAGATACTATCAATCCAACTATTTTTTTCTTCGCTTGAATTCAAGTTTATTATAGAAATCGTTGAGTTTACATTTGTAACACTTGAGATATTATTTTTTGTAAAATCATTAAAATCAGATATTAAAACTAAATTAATTAAAGAGTTGGTTTTTATATTCTTTAACTGTTCTAATTTTAATAAAATAGTTTTTACATCAAGATTTATCGAAGAATAATTCAAACTTATTAACTCGTTTTTTAAACTTTTTACATCAATATTTGAAAAAGTATGGTCATTTGTTATGAGCGAAATATTTTTTGATTCTTTTAAATTTTCAATAATTTCATTACTTGCATATTTAAGTTTTTCAACACCATTTATTTTAGATTGCATGCTTAGTGAATTATCTAAATAAATGATAGTTTGTGAAACTTCAGCATCACTTTTATTAGAAAAATACGGTTGTGAAAATGCTAAAATTATTGCTGAAAATGCACTTAATCTCGTGAGTAAAATCAACCACTTTTTTAGCTGTGAACTCTTGCGTGTTTGTAGTATGATTTGTTGTAGAAATTTTACGTTTGTGAAAGGTGTTTTTACGAAACGTTGTAATTGAAATAAGTGAACAATTATCGGGATGATAAGTAGCAATAATCCGTATAAAATTTCTGGATGCTTAAATTGCATTGTTCAAAAGATTTGGCAAATATATATAAATCAAAATCACTTAAGCAAAATAGTTTTTTAAAATTCCGAGTGCATATTGGCTTGCAATTACGTGCATAAACTTAGCAAAATCGATATGAGCATTGTCATTTGCCTTGTCAGATATAATTCTGATGATAGAAAACTGAACATCATATTCAAAACAAACTTGCGCCACACTGGCACCTTCCATTTCAACACAGCTCACTGATGGCAAGGATTTGTTTAAGTTTTTTATTTTATCTAAACTAGAAATAAATTGATCGCCACTAGCTATATCACCTAATATCACATTTGGTTTTGTGATACTAAAGTTTTGCGCATCCTCTCTATTCACAAATAAATCATATTGGTTAATAAATAGTTTTGTTGCACTTAGCAACCTACTTGTATTTTGAGTCTCGAAATATAATTTCTTGAGAATAGGGACTTCAAACTGTTTGTAAAAGGGCTGTGCATCTAGGTCGTGTTGATATAAATGTTTACCTATTACGATATCTCCAATATTTAGTTCGTCAATTATTCCACCAGCAACACCTGTAAATATGATTTCAGAAACCTCAAAATCGTTGATGAGTTGTGTGGTGGTTGCCGCAGATGCAACTTTTCCCCAGCGCGAAAAAACCAAGACAACCTCTTTGTTATAAAGAGTTCCGGTGTAATAGTTACGCATACCCTTGGTTGTGGTCTTTGTATTTCTGAGTTCATTAAGCAATGCTTGCATTTCTTCTTGCATCGCACTTATGATTCCGATCATTTTTTAAGGTTCAAAGGTTCAAAGGTTCAAAGGTTCAAAGTAGGGGTGTGGTTTATGAATTTTCACTATTGATTATTATTCCATCTCTCATTTCTAATTTTCTATCTGCCATATTTGCTAATTCTTGGTTGTGGGTAACAATGACAAAAGTTTGTCCAAGTTCATCGCGAAGTTTAAAAAACAACTCGTGTAAATGTTTTGAAGAATCTGAATCTAAATTACCGCTGGGTTCATCAGCAAAAATTACAGAAGGCTTATTTATTAAAGCTCTGGCAACAGCAACACGTTGTTGTTCGCCACCAGAAAGTTCGTTTGGTTTGTGATTAATCCGGTCTTCTAAACCTAAAAAGGTCAGCAAGCGTTTTGCTTCTTTCTCAGCTGCACTTTTATTTCCACCACCAATAAAAGTGGGAATGCATACATTTTCTATTGCGGTAAATTCTGGTAATAATTGATGGAATTGAAATATGAATCCGATATGTTGGTTTCTAAAGTTTGATAGCTCTTTATCAGAAAGGTTTAAAATGTTTCTAGTGTCAATTGTAATTGTTGATTTTTGATTGTTTGACGGTTTATCTAAAGTGCCAAGTATTTGTAGGAGTGTTGTTTTACCCGCGCCAGAAGGGCCAACAATAGCAACAACTTCTCCTTTTTTTATGTGTAGACCGACACCTTTTAATACTTCTAAATCTCCGTAAAATTTATGAATATTATTTGCTTTTATCATCTTTCAAAAATAAGAAATAGAATTGTGATGATACAAAATCAAATTTTAAATTATCAACAATACTAAGCCTTTTTCTTAAACCAACCTTTAGCATTGTTATAGTCTATATAATAAATCATTTTTAAAGAAAAATTATGACCTGCTTCTTGCTCAAAAAGGTTTTGAAGATTTTCTCCAAAGCCTAAATGAGATTGGTCATCAGCATTAAAAATATTATTTCGGTAAAGTGCTATTAGTTGACTGCCTGGAGCGAACTCCCATGAATAACTCAAGTCTAAATTCCAGACATTGTAGTTGATGTCATGATTTCCTGTATATGAATTTGGAGCCAAGGTGCCATCTTCTTTTAATAAATAATATTGATCATCATACGTAACAGGAGACCAATAGTGTCTAAATGATAAGCTTAGAGCAGACTTCGTTGTAAAATAAAATCTCCCAGAAATTTCGTTGGTAATTGTTTTTTGATCAAGTTCACCAAAAATAATTAAATCATCAGATAATTGATTTACATAACCTTTTCGGTTATCTGTTTTAAACAATTCTAATTCATATTCTAATGAAAATTTATCATTAAAACGGTATCTAAGTTCTGTTCCAGAACCAATATTTCTTTGTGGGTCATTCATACGCATACCATAATATACAAAGATATCAACAGCAAATTTTTTACTATAATCTGAAGAAATCCATGAATTCATATTTAGCCTTGGGCTTTGTTCAAAATAACGATCTTCAACTCTTGGTTCGAAATAATCATATTGTTTACCGATGTTTCCGTTTATATTACCGCCAAATGAAAAATTATTGATGGTAGTTACGTTAAAATTCAGTCCTAAGTTGTTACCTGTATAAGCACCATCACTATGTCTATATCTTAAATTACTCCAGTACCTGAATTGGTATCTGTTAAATCTCTTAGTTGGCTCAAAAATTCTATAAGAAGCAAAAGCGTAAAGCCTTTGGTAATCGTTGTAAAAATTAATTCCCAGATCATTGATGTCGTATTGATCATCAGCCATTTCATATCCAATAGCATATTGCCATTTTCCAGCATTTTTACCTATACTTGTATCAAACCAATAACCATCTGTTAATTCTCCATCTTCTCTAACCCGACTTGTTTTAAAGCCACCATTGATATTGTGCGTGTTTTTTTTATTGCTTAAAAAATACATTAATGCAGAAGTGTTTGCATCGCGAGAACTCCCTTCTCTAAATACGTTTGTATTCGTAAATGAAACAAAAGAATTTTTATTGAATTGTTGATCAAAAACAATAACACTATAATTTGCCAATGGCTCTGTAACAGTCTCATAAGAATCAATGATGTTCGGATTCCCATTTTCATCATAAATAATATCACCATTATCGTCTGTATCAGCAATACCTATGGTGCCTTTAGTGCGTTCGGTAATTGCGTTAAAAACACCTACTCCTAATCCGCCTTCTGTACGTCCAGATACTTTAATGGCATTTAGCATATTGACATTTTCTGGGTTGTCTAGGATAACTTCATTATCTTCTAAGTTACTTTCGTATAAAAAGTCTATAGGTTGATTTCCGATACGGCGTGTATAAAACAAATTTCCCTTTGTAAACAATTCAACACCCTCAGTAAAAAATGGTCGTTGTTCTCTATATTGTTGTTCAAATGGGCCTAAGTTTAATACTAAATCATCAAAACCGGTTTGTTTAAAATCAGGAATTAAAGTTGCATCTAATGTAAAGCTCTCTGATATTCCATACTTCACATCCAATCCAATACTTTTATCAAAAGTATCGTCTCCTGCATAATTATCGTAAATAGCAGTTGCATAAGGAGAGAAACTTAAACGAGTAGGAGGAGTGATATTTTCAATTCCGGTAAGTGTACCATCGTATTGTTGAATGATTCCAACAGTACGATCAATAAAATTCCATGAATATTGATCTCTAGATTCTGCATGGCGTCTGTGAAAATTCAAGCCCCAAGTTTGCACTTCTTTATTTGTAAATCGCAATGCTGAGTACGGAATTTTAATTTCTACAATCCATCCATCATCAACAATTTTTGTAGCACTTACCCATACAGCACTCCAACTAAAATCTTCTCTATCAGGTGTTGCTTTAGCATCCGCTTGGTTACCTGTTACTTGGACAAAAAATTCGGTAGAATTTTGAGAGTCATTGTTGGGATTTATCATTACTCCAAACCAATCTGTAGTTCCAAAATTATCTCTTGTAGCAAATTGTTGCGGAATATTTTCTGGGTCATCATCATATAAATGAGCGCCAAAATAAATAGCTTCATCATCATAAACAATCCTTACTTCAGTACGATGGCTTTGTTTCTCAGGAGTGCCAGATTCTGGTCTAAACATTACAAAGTCTTTTGCGACATCTGCACTAAACCACGCATCGTCATCTAAAACTCCATCAATTTTAGGTGCTTTTGTAACCCGTTTTGTTTGCACATTCTTTTTAGTTTCTTGCGAAAAGCTTGTAACTGAAATAAAAATTAAGACAATTATTGCGAGAAAATTTCTCATTTAAATATGTTGTTAGTTTTAGTTTTTTATAATGCGAAAATATCTAAGATATTGAGAGTAATGTCTTAAATAAATCATAAAAGATTGTTAAGCAAAATGAATCTACATTCAAATTGAAACTCCTTTTTTGACTTAAATTTCATAGACTCAAACTAAGGACGTTAAAAAAATAAAACTGTTACAATTTTTTAAAATTTCTGTGCAATTATGAGTTTTGATATTAGTACATTTGCATGGTAATTAAAACATAGACATCAATGAATTTACACGAATATCAAGGAAAAGAAATGTTGAACAGTTTTGGCGTTAGAATTCAACGCGGAATTGTAGCTACAACGCCAGAAGAGGCAGTTGAAGCAGCTAAAAAATTAACCAAAGAAACAGGTACAAGTTGGTATGTTGTTAAGGCTCAAGTTCACGCTGGCGGTCGTGGTAAAGGTGGTGGAGTAAAATTGGCTAAATCACAAGACGAAGTAAAGTCAATTGCTAATGATATTTTAGGAATGATGTTGGTGACGCCACAAACATCTGCCGAAGGTAAATTGGTGAATCAAGTTTTAATTACTGAGGATGTTTATTATCCTGGTGATAATGAGCCAGAAGAATATTATATGTCTGTTTTGTTAAATCGCGAAACGGGAAGAAATATGATTATGTATTCTACGGAGGGTGGAATGGATATTGAAAAAGTTGCTGATGAAACTCCACATTTAATTTTTAACGAAGAGATTGATCCTGCTTTGGGGTTATTGCCATTTCAGGCACGTAAGATTGCTTTTAATCTAGGATTGTCTGGCGGTGCTTTAAAAGAGATGATGAAGTTTGTATCATCTTTATATACGGCTTATGTAAAATCTGATTCTTCATTGTTTGAGATCAATCCTGTGTTAAAAACATCAGATGATAAAATTATGGCAGTTGATGCTAAAGTAACTTTAGATAATAGTGCTTTATTCCGTCATAAAGATTATGCTGAGTTAAGAGATTTACGTGAAGAAAATCCAATTGAAGTTGAAGCAGATGCAGCAGGGTTGAGTTATGTTGATTTAGATGGTAATGTTGGATGTATGGTAAACGGTGCTGGATTAGCAATGAGTACGATGGATTTAATTAAGCAATCTGGTGGTGACCCAGCAAACTTTTTAGATGTTGGTGGTACTGCAGATGCTGAACGTGTAGAAATTGGCTTTAGAATTATTTTAAAAGACCCGAACGTAAAAGCTATTTTGATTAATATTTTTGGTGGAATTGTACGTTGCGATAGAGTAGCAGAGGGGATTGTTGAAGCTTACAAAAATATGGGAGACGAAATTAAAGTTCCTATTATTGTACGTTTACAAGGAACCAATGCTAAAGAAGCTAAAGTATTGATTGATGAAAGTGGATTACCTGTACACTCTGTTGTTGAGTTTCAAGAAGCTGCTGATAAAGTGCATGAAGTTTTGGCATAATTAGGCTGATGACTTTTTTGTCTTTCCCACGAAAACGGGAATCCATGAGTATAAAATAGATTCTTACTTTCGTGGTAAAGAAAACAAAAAAATCCGATTCGTTAGAATCGGATTTTTTGTATCTCTTATTTAGATGTTACTTATCTTTCTTCTGCTTATTAATTTCGTCTTGTAGTTTACGTCTAATTTGTTGTTCGCGTTCTAATGAACGTTGTCTGTGATTTTCGTACTCTACTTCTAACTCAGAGAATTTGTCTTTTGTTGCTCTTGTAATAGCATTGCTATTATTAAATTTAAAAACAAAAAATAATAATGCAGCTAACAAGATTGTGATGAAAGACCAAAGTGTAGTGTTGTACATTGGTTTTGAAACCAACATACCAAAAAAGCTAATACTATCTTTTTCGTTGTTTAAATTACTTACGGTTTCGTTAGTTGTGTTTAAGGAGTTTGTAAGTGTAACAATTTCAGCTTCTTTTTCACTCAAGCTTACTTTGGTGTCTGCCAAATCTTTTTTAACCACGTTTAAAGAATCATCTACCGCTTTTTTAAGTCTGTCTAGCCAAGCACGTTTCACTACTTTATATTCTTGGTAGCGATTAGATTTCGTGATTAAATAATCAAATTGATTTTCAATGGTGCCACTATCTAAAGTTTGCTTTGGCTCAATTTCTTGAGCATTGATACTTAGCGCACATATAAATGTGATGCTGAAAAATAGTTTTTGAAATTTCATAGTGTAGCTGATTTGTAATTTATAAATGTACTTAACTTTTTTTAAAACAAAAAATTGCATAAAAAATCCGTTTGCTCAAAAAAAACAAACGGATTGCTAAAATATCATTTAAAATTTTCTTTATATGTCTTCAAAGTTTAAGTCTGTAAAATTTTCGCTTACAGTTTCTTCTTCTTTTGGAGTATCTTCTTTTACATAATCAGATTGGTGTCGGTCGCTAATCACTTCTTCACCTTTTTCATTGATGATATAATCTGTTGCGGCTTTTAGCATTTCATTAAACTCAATAAAATCTTCTTTATATA
This sequence comes from Urechidicola sp., assembly GCA_028599075.1. GTDB lineage: Bacteria > Bacteroidota > Bacteroidia > Flavobacteriales > Flavobacteriaceae > Urechidicola. The sequence goes on from JAQRMW010000167.1 coordinate 10,920, forward strand.
AATAAATTTTATGTTTTTTATAATGAAACGATCCATCGTCGTTTGTAAATTTTTTACTCTCAGTTACAGTTAAGTAATAATCTTCTGCTCTGGTAGATCTAACATCGAAAAAATAAGTTCTTCTTCCTGCTCTTAAAACTTGCGAGAAAATCTCCTCTTGATCGTTAAAGTTCTTTTCACTCATAATCTTCTACTAATTTTTATGGTTATTGTTTTGCCAAATGTAAAAAAATAAATTGCTAAAACAATAGTGAATCATAAAAAAGAAATACTTTTTTATTTATGATTCCTCTAAGAGTTGTTGCTCGTATAAATCCTTATAAAACCCTTTAATTTCTGATAATTCGGTATGTGTCCCTTTCTGAATTATTTTTCCTTTATCTAAAATAATGATGGTATCTGCATGTTTAATAGACGATACTCGATGACTTACAATTATGGTTGTTCTATTTTTATTGACGCGTTCTAAATTCTTTAATATAATTTCTTCGGTTTCTGTATCAACAGCAGATAAGCAATCATCTAAAATTAATATTTCTGGGTTTTTAATTAAAGCTCTGGCAATAGACACACGCTGTTTCTGACCTCCAGAAAGTGTTACGCCACGTTCACCTACAAAAGTTTGATAACCTTCTTTGAATTCTGATATGTTGTGGTTTATGTATGCGTCTTTTGCTGCTTGAATCACCATTTCTAATGTTGCATTCTCATCACCAAATAAAATATTATTCTCTATAGTGTCAGAAAACAGAAAAGCATCTTGGGGTACAAACCCAATACTTTGGCGTAAGTTGTCGAGATTTAATTTTTCAATATTTTGATTACCGATAGTGATACTTCCTTCAGGTGCATCGTACAAACGAGCTATTAAATTTATAATGGTAGATTTCCCTGCTCCTGTCATCCCTAAAATAGCTAAAGTCTTACCTTGCTTTAATTCAAAGCTAATGTTTTTTAAAGCTGTGATATTGGTGTCGTCATAGGTAAATGAAACATTTTTAAAATTGATATCACCACTAATAAGTGTTTTTGATTCTGTGTTATTCTTAATTTCGGGTTCTTCTTTTAAAAACTCATTTATTCTATTTTGAGATGCTTCGGCTTGCTGAACGATTGATGTCATCCAGCCTAAAACTGCCACAGGCCATGTTAAAATATTTACATACAAAATGAATTTTGCAATATCGCCTAAGCTAATAAATCCATCAATATAGCGGATGCCTCCAACATAAATCACTACCAAGTTGCTAATGCCAATAAGTAAAATCATCACAGGAAAAAAGAATGCCTGCACTTTATAGAGGTCAATATTTTTTTGCTTGCTATTTTCAGATACTTCTTCAAAAAGTTGAATAGTATTTGGTTCAATAGCATACGATTTTATAATCCTAACTCCAGAAAATGTTTCTTGAGTTGCTGTTGTAAGTTTAGATAGGTATTGTTGAACGATGGTTGTTTTTTTATGAATCAATCTGCTTAAATAATAAATCATTACAGATAAAATTGGTAATGGAAGTAAAGTATATAGGGTTAGGGTTACATCTGTACGAATCATCAAAATAAGAGTTACAACAATAGATACTAAGGTGTTTAAGCTGTACATCACCGCTGGTCCGAAGTACATTCGTACTTTGCTAACATCTTCACTAATCCGATTCATTAAATCACCAGTTCTGTTCTTTTTATAAAAGTTGAGAGACAGTTTTTGATATTGCTGGTAGATTTCATTTTTTAAATCAAATTCGACCAGACGAGAAGTCACAATTATTTTTTGACGCGTTATATAAGTTAGTACTCCAGAAATGACTGCAGCACCAATAATGAGTAATATATTAAGAAGTAATTCTGATGTTACAATTGATTTGTCTGTGATAAGACCTTTTACAAATTCATCAGAAACATTGATAGAGTTTTTTATTAAATCTGGAATTTGGAGTTTTAAAGTGTTCGAAATTATTAGAATAACAACCCCGATACCATACCGATATTTGTATTTAGCAAAGTATTTATTTACTTGTTTAAGGGCTTTCATTTTTAACTAAAATTTTTGAATGGCGAAGATAGTAGAATAAAAATTAATAGTACTTTTGTCCGGTAGAATTTAACATATCTCAAAACGTTCTTTAACAATGATAAATAGAAGACATATTAGAGTAAAAGTAATGCAATCTGTATACGCATTGTTTCAATCTAAAAGTGATAATCTAACAAAAGAAGAAAAATTTTTGATGCGAAGCATTGATGAAATGGGTGATTTACATGCTTTACTGCTAAGCCTTTTTGTAGAGGTGCAAAAAATGGCGAATGATAAAATAGAAATTTCAAAAAAGAAACACTTAGCATCATCTGAAGAGAAAAATCCAAATAAAAAATTCATAAACAATCGTGCTATTAGGGCAATAGCTGAAAGCCTTTCCCTAACAAACTATTTGGCAGACAAGAAGCTAAATAATTGGAAATTAGACAATGAGTTTGTGCTTGTTATTTGGAATGCTATTCAAGAGAGTACTTCTTATGAGACTTATATGAATTCTGGTAAAACATCTTTTAATGAAGATAAAGATTTTGTAATAGATGTGTTTAAGAACATAATTGCACCCAATGAAAAATTGGCAGGTTATTTTGAAGGGATCAATATTACTTGGGTAGATGATATTCCTTTTGTAAATACTTGGGTGTTGAAAGAATTGAATAATTTAAAGGAGTCTATACCTTACCGTTTAGGTAAGTTGTATAAAGATGATGAAGATAAAAAATTTGTCATAGATTTATTTAGAAAGATGGTGTTAAAGCATCAAGAATTTGATGATGTCATCAATGATAAAACCCCGAATTGGGATTCAGAGCGAATTGCTGATATTGATTTAATTTTGATAAAAATGGCATTGAGTGAGTTTATGTATTTTCCATCAATTCCAACAAGAGTATCAATTAATGAGTATATAGAGATATCTAAAGATTACTCATCGCAAAAAAGCAGCTTTTTTATTAATGGAGTTTTAGACAAAATATTGAAACAGTATATCACAGAAAAGAAGATTAATAAAATAGGTAGAGGATTGATGTAAGTGATTTCTTAGAGAACACCTTAGACCAAAACATTTAATTTTTATATTTTTACGAAAATTATTTAAGATAAAAATCAAACAAATGAAAAAAGTAGTATTTATAACGGTTGCTTTAGCAACATTAACTTTTGCTTCTTGTACTAAAGAAAGTGCAAGTGCAAAGGTAAAGGCTGAAAATGTTAAAGAAGCTGAACAGAGAGATGCGGCAATCAATAAAGGGGCTCCAATAATTGAGTGGAATAAAACAGAACATGATTTTGGTAATATTAATCAGGGCGATAAAGTAGAAACTATTTTTACTTTAACAAATGTTGGTGAAGGAGACTTAATAGTGACAAAAGCTAAAGGGTCTTGCGGATGTACCGTGCCACAATGGCCAAGAGAAGCTATTGCTCCTGGTAAAACTGCAGATATTAAAGTAGTGTTTAATTCTAGAGGTAAAAAGAACAAATCAACAAACACAATTACCTTAACTACTAATACAGCAAAGGGCAGTGAAGTGGTACGTATCAAGGCATTTGTAAAAGTGCCAGATAGTAAAACGACTGTCGATAAGAATAAACCAATGATTAATGATCAATTAAATTAACAATATGTATTTAGCAATATTATTACAAGAGGGAGGCGGATTGATGTCTTATTTGCCATTTTTGGCAATGTTTTTAGTCATCTATTTATTTATGATTCGCCCTCAAATGAAACGTCAAAAAAACGAAAAAGCTTTTCAAAGCGAAATCTCTAGAGGAACAAGAGTTATTACTTCTAGTGGAATTCACGGAAAAATTGTTGAAGTAAATGAAAACGACAATACCGTTGTTGTTGAAACAGGCGCTGGAAAAATTAAATTTGAGCGTTCTGCAATTTCAATGGAAATGACGAATAAATTAAATGAACCAAAAAAGTAAGAGAACTTTTTACAATGTAAACGTATAAAAAAAGTGAGTCAATTTTGACTCACTTTTTTGTATATTTATTTTTTTAATTGAACCTATGGTAGCCAAGTCAAAAAAACGTTTAAAAACCAATTTAAAACTAAGAGTATTTTTAGTGTTTTTTAGTTTATCAGTTGTGTTGTGGTTATTGATTAATTTGTCTAAGAGCTATACAAGTGATGTTGTATTTGAAGTAAAATATATCAATCTGCCAATTGATAAAGTATTACAAAGCACACCGATAGATAAACTCGACGCATCGGTTGTTTCAACAGGATTTAACTTGCTGCGTTATAAGATAAATTCAAAAGAATTATTGATTGATTTAAAAAATGTTGTTTATAAAAGCGGTACTACTTTTTATTACTTGCCAAACAAACACTTGTCTGATCTGAAAGGGCAACTAAATGTTGATACTAAAATTGATAGGGTAAAGCAGGATACTATATTTTTAGATTTAGGAATCAATATCTCTAAAAGGATTCCAGTAAAATTGGTTTCGGACATACAGTATAAATTAGGTTATAATTTGATTGATGAAATTTATTTGGTGCCAGACTCAGTAAGTATCATAGGCCCCAAAGCACAATTAGATACAATACATGCAATAAATACTAAGAAATTAATTTTGGCAGATGTTAGTGAAGTAATTCAACAAAATATTGAATTGGAATTGCCAACATCAGAACAAGTTGCAGTATCTGATTTAATGGTTGAAGTGAGTGCTAAGGTAGATAAGTTTACTGAAGGTTCGTTTACTGTTCCATTTATCGTGATTAATATTCCTAAAGATTATTCGGTAACTACTTTTCCTAGCGAGATTGAGGTGACTTACATTATTGCGCTATCTAACTTTAGTAAAATTACTGAAGAAAGTTTTAAAATAGAATGCGATTTTGAACATGCCATAAATAATGAACTCAATTATTTAATTCCGGTACTAAAACAAACTCCAACTTTAGTTAGCTCTTATAAAATTACTCCAAATAAAATTGACTTTTTGATCGAAAAATAATGGTTGTTGTTGGACTCACAGGTGGTATAGGTAGCGGTAAAACATCCGTTTTGAATTTCTTTAAAGAACTGGGTGTGCCTTGTTATATTGCTGATGTCGAAGCAAAGCGTTTGATGAAAACATCTATAGAAATTAAAAAAGAAGTAATTGATTTATTTGGTGATAAAGCATATACAACTAAAGGATTAAACAGAAAATTTATTGCTGATATTGTTTTTAATAACCGTGATATTTTAGAGCAATTAAATGCTATTGTACACCCAAGAGTTTTTGAAGATTTTATAAAGTTTGTTGCAAACTCAAAAGCTGATTATGTTATTTATGAATCGGCAATTATATTAGATGGTGATTCGAAAAAACTATGTGATAAAATAATAGTAGTTGCTGCTCCATTAAAAACAAGAATAGAACGTGTTATCAAAAGAGATGGTGTTTCTAAACAATCTGTATTGGCGCGTATAAATCAACAAATGAGCGAAAAAGAAATGATAGCTCATTCGGATTTTACAATCAATAATATCAGCTTGGAGTCTACAAAAAGGGAGGTTGAGTCTATCAATACAAAAATCCTCTTAGAAATTCAAAACACCTAAAATAAAAAGCGATTTATCTTAAATAATTGTTAAAAACACATTTTTTTAGTTAATTAATATAACATTTTTCAAAATGGTATGCTAATTAGAATTAGATTTGTGACATGAATAAAAAGGTTTTTATACTCATAATCTTTTTGATGAGTATTTCCTTAATAGGAATCATCACTGTACAAGTATTTTGGATTAAGAATGCCATTGAATTGTCAGAGAATCAATTTACAAGTGATGTAAAATCTTCTTTAAATCAGGTTTCAAATAATATTAGCGAGCGAGAGTTAAGTAGTTTTTATCGAAAGAATTTTTCTCGTTTAGCTCAAAATAGTGAGTTTTTATCAGACTCTGAAATTAAAAAGTTTATTTATGAGCAAGTAGATACGGCAAGAAACCAAACGTTTACATATGCCCAATCTATACTTGAAGAAAATTATAGAGTGCCCTCAGAGTTCTTTGAAAATGACAGTGTAGATTTAAAAAAAATTTATAGTAAAGAAGAAATTACAATTGTTAAGAATGAAGTTTCGGGAGATGAAGACATTCACAATTTACCAGCTGATGAACATTTTGTGAGGTATGAGCAATTGGAAGATTATCAAAAACTAAACCTGAAGCATCAATCGAGTATTATGAATAGTCGATTGCCAATTTACTTAAGAGTAAGTAATCAAGAGTTGGTTTTTAATTTGAGTAATGAGCTAGCAGCAAGAGGTGTAACAACTGAATTTAAATATGGCGTTTACAATAATGATTTGTCAACCAAATTAAAATCAGGATATTTTAGGTTAAACGCTCAAAAAACATATATGGTTCCATTGTTTGTTGATGATAATGGAAAAAGTAATTACCAATTATATGTGAGTTTTCCGAATAAGAAAAACTATTTGATTTCATCGGTAGGTAAAATCTTAGGGTTGTCAGCTTTATTTATTATCGTCATTATTTTGGCTTTTATAAGTTCGCTATATCAAATGATTAAGCAAAAGCAGTTGTCAGAAATTAAAACAGATTTCATCAATAATATGACACATGAGTTTAAGACTCCTATTGCAACAATTAATTTGGCACTAGAAGCGATTAAGAACCCTAAAATTATCAATGATAATGATAAGGTGTTACGATATGTTAAGATGATTAGAGAAGAGAACAAGCGTATGCATGCGCAGGTTGAAAGTGTATTGAGGATTTCTAAATTAGATAAAAATCAACTTGATATTGAGATGGAAGCTCTAGATTTACACGAAATAGTTGAGGAGGCATTGACACATGTAGATTTGTTGATTAAGAATAGAGAAGGAAAAATTACAACACAATTAAATGCTGACTTGACAGAAATATTATCAAACCAATTTCATTTAACAAATGTAATTGTAAATATTTTAGACAATGCGATTAAGTATTCACCAGAAACTCCGACCATTGAGGTGTCGACTGAGAATACAGCAAAAAATATTATTTTAAAAATTAAAGATCAAGGAATGGGCATGAGTAAAAATGTTCAGAAAAACATCTTTAAGAAATTTTATAGAGAAGAGACAGGTAACATTCATAATGTGAAAGGACATGGATTAGGACTTTCATATGTAAAAAAAATAGTAGAACATCACCAAGGGACGGTTTATGTTGAGAGTGAAAAAGGAATAGGAACCACGATCATTGTAAAAATGCCTTTAATTTAAAAACAGACTTATGGACAACAAGAGAATATTATTAGTAGAAGATGATCCAAATTTTGGAACTGTATTAAAAGACTATTTAATGCTAAACGATTATATCGTAACGCATGCCAAAGATGGGTTAGAAGGGTTAATCATGTTTAAAAACAATGATTTTGACCTGTGTATTTTAGACGTAATGATGCCTCGTAAGGATGGTTTTACATTAGCACAGGACATTAGATCAACCAATTCTGAAGTGCCAATTATTTTCTTAACGGCAAAAACGATGAAAGAGGATGTCTTAAAAGGGTACCAAGCTGGCGCAGATGATTATTTAAACAAGCCATTTGATTCTGAAGTGTTGTTATATAAAATGAAAGCTATTTTACAGCGTAAGGAATCTGACAAAGCTGTTGAGGCAGATGTGTTTGAATTTGAGATTGGTAAATTTCACTTAAACTCTAAACTTCGTCATTTGTCTTTTGATGGTCAGGAGGCTATAAAATTATCACCAAAAGAAAGTAAATTGTTAAAGATGTTGGCAGTCCATAAAAATGACTTGATGCCAAGAGAATTAGCATTGACAAAAATTTGGAGAGATGACAATTACTTTACATCAAGAAGTATGGATGTATATATCGCCAAATTGAGAAAATATCTAAAGCTTGATGAAAATGTTGAAATTCTTAACATTCATGGAGAAGGGTTTAGATTGATAGAAAATTAATTTAATCCTTATTTAGTTTTGATTCTTGTGAGAATAAGAATCTGTAAACGAAAAAATTATAATAGAAATCTGTTCTTTTGAGCAGATTTTTTATTTTAAAAATGAGTGTCAATAAAAGTAGATAACTTATTTAAGGTATCGGTAAAATTAGCTCCTTCCCATCCATGGCCTTCATTTTCGTACAATGTAAACTCGTTGGTTATGCCTAATTCATCTAATTTCGCATGCATTTCTACACCTTGTGATGTGGGTACTAATTCATCTTGTCCACCATAAAACAATATAGTAGGAGGCGAAGTTATTGTTGCAACATGATAGGGGCTATAGTTTTCGTAAAATTGCGGGTCATCATCAAAACTAACTCCTGTCATTAATTGCATTCCAATTCTAAAATTTTCAAAAACTAGATCATCTGTGTAACTTGGGTCAGTAAAATTAGTTGGACCAACAATACTACTTACAAATTTTACATCGGTATCGAAATCGAAATCATAGGCATATACCATTGATAAATGTGCTCCTGCACTTACTCCAATAAATCCAAAATCATCTGTAATTTGATAGGTCTCCTCCTTATTTTCTAAATCCAAAATTACTGAGGCTATATCATTTAATTGCATTGGAAAAGGAGAATTACCAATGGATCCTAATCTGTAATTAATATTTACTATAGCATAATCTGGGTAGCTCAATTTTAATTCATCCACTAAAAAATTCATATCATTTTTATCGCCACCGACCCACGAGCCTCCATGTACTAAAACAAAAACTTTGGTTGTTAAATTTGTTCTGTCAGCAGGTAAATACACATCGTATTTTTGTGATACATGCGCTCCGTAAGAAACATTTAAAAGCTCAATTGCATCTAATGGTAGTGGTGTTTCTTCCTCTTCGATATCATTGTCTGTAGAGCATGAAGAAATAAAGAGAATTATAAGACTTGCAAATAGGAATTTATTAAATTTGTAATTGAATTGATGCAGCATAAAATTTATTATGAAATCAAATGTAAGATAAAATGTCACAACTCATTAAAATTTATTCAGAAAATCCAAATTCTAAAGAAATAGACAAGGTAGCGGCTGTTTTAAAAAAGGGTGGTTTGGTAATTTATCCAACAGATACAGTTTATGGTCTAGGCTGTGACATCACAAACACAAAAGCTCTAGAACGTATTGCGCGCATCAAAGGCGTGAAATTAGAAAAGGCAAACTTTTCTTTTATATGTAATGATTTGAGTCATTTATCTGATTATGTACGTCAAATAGATACACCTACTTATAAAATTTTAAAACGAGCTTTACCAGGACCTTATACATTTATCTTACCTGGGAATAACAATCTGCCTAAAGTTTTTAAAAAGAAAAAAACAGTAGGTATTAGAGTTCCTGATAATACTATTGCCCAAGCAATTGTAACTGCTTTAGGTAATCCAATTGTATCAACTTCTATTCATGATGAAGATGAATTGATAGAATACACTACAGACCCAGAATTGATTTTTGAAAAATGGGAATCTAAAGTTGATATAGTTATTGATGGTGGTTATGGAGATAATCACGCTTCAACAGTTATTGATTTAACTGATGATGAACCACTAGTAGTTAGAGAGGGTAAAGGGAGTTTAGATATTCTTTAAACTTTTTTTACTCTTGAAAACTCTTTTACTCCTTTAATAAAATGTTGCCACACAATACTTTTTGTATAATAGTAGTTTTCTATATTGGAGTGATTTCTTTTTTTAAGCATTCTTCTTAATCCAGCATAAAAGCTGAAATGTGCTTTAATAATTGCAATTGTGTGGATTGGTTTTAGTTTTAGAAAGAAGAAAATTCCGGCAAGACCATCAAAACAAAGGCGTGAAAAAACAGTTGAAAAAAGTGATTTTTTAGGGAGGTTTTTTACCAATACAAAAAGACTATTTCTAAAATTTAAAAATGTTTTATGTGGATTAGATTCTTTTAAGGTTGCTCCGCCAATATGATAGACAGTTGAGGCGCCCACATATTTAATTTGATATCCTAAATTATTGGCCCTCCAGCATAAATCTATTTCTTCTTGATGTGCAAAAAACTGTTCGTCAAAACCATTCAATTCTTTAAAAACAGCAGATCTAATAAATAAGCAAGCACCAGATGCCCAAAATATTTGTTGGATGTCATTGTATTGATTGTTGTCTTTTTCTAAATGATTAAAAATCCGTCCTCTGCAAAATGGGAATCCATATTTGTCAACAAAACCGCCACCTGATCCTGCATATTCAAAATCCTCTTTGTTGTTGTAGGAAAGTATTTTAGGCTGAATTATAGCTGTATTTTTATTAGTTTTAAATTCAGAAATAATTGGAGATAACCAATTTTCAGTGACTTCAATATCTGAATTAACCAAGGCGAAAATATCAGCATCAATATTTTTTAATGCAACATTATAGCCTTTAGCATAACCGCCATTCTCTGTATTTTGAACGATGTGTATAGAAGGGAATTCTTTTTTAACTATAGCAATAGAATCATCGTTAGATGCATTATCAGCAACATAAATAGCACAATTAGGAATTTTACTATGTTGTATTAGTGAAGGTAAAAATTGTTGCAACAATTGTTGACCATTCCAATTTAATATGACGACGGCTATTTTCAATGTTGCAAACATACATTAATTGAAAATATTGGGCATAAAAAAAGTCCATAATTAAATGGACTTTGATCTGTTCTTAAAAAGATTAGTAATGGTTAGATTACTTTAACGTCTATAGCGTTTAAACCTTTTTTTCCTTCTTTTAATTCAAATTCAACTGTGTCTCCTTCTGCAATTCTGTCAACTAAGCCAGAGATGTGTACGAAGTACTCGTTGTTTGAACCTTCTTCGATGATGAATCCAAATCCTTTAGATTCGTTGAAGAATTTTACTGTACCGTTTTTCATTAAAAATAAATAATATTAAGTTGCAAAAGTAATGAAAATAATTTGTCTCACAATTTTATATGTAAAATTTTTCTATTTTTTAAATTAATTTACAATTTGTTAAATTCTAAAGAGTTAGTTGTTTTTTATTTATAATTTGGAATTTCTTGTAAAAAAACATACTGTTCGTTTAAAGTATCTAGTTTACAAGAAAAATGTGTCAACCCGTTGGTGACAACTAAATAATCAGCATTGAGCTTTAAGTTATAGCGTGCAATCTGATCAAATGTATCTTGTGAAATTTTAATGGTTGGCGCTTTACATTCGACAATAATTTTTGAGCTGCCATCAGAATTAAAAATTAAAATATCAAATCGCTTTTTTAAATTATTTATCGAAAGTTGTTTTTCTACTGCAATCATTGAAATAGGATAGTTCTTCTCATTAATAAGGTATTGAACAAAATTTTGACGCACCCATTCTTCGGGAGTTAATACCATATATTTTTTTCGGACTGTATCAAAAATTAGTTGCTTATTTTCGCTACTTTTGATTTTGAATTGATACGAAGGTAAATTCAATTTGTGCATACTGCAAAAATGCTAATTTTTATTTATTAATGGTAGGAGTAAGAGAAATAGTTGCTGATATAAAACGAGGAGATATCAAACCCATTTATTTTTTAATGGGAGAAGAACCTTACTATATTGATAAAATTTCGGAGTATATAGAAAAATCCATTTTAACTGAAGAAGAAAAGGGTTTCAATCAAATGGTGCTTTATGGGCGCGATGTTTCGATAGAAGAAATTGTGTCGAATGCTAAACGTTTTCCTATGATGGCAGAGCGACAAGTAATTGTTGTAAAGGAAGCTCAAGAATTATCAAGAACTATTGAGAATTTGGTTTCGTATGCTGATAACCCAACACCAACTACAGTTTTGGTAATGTGCTATAAATATAAAACTCTTGATAAGCGTAAGAAATTAGCGAAGGCTGTTGCTAAATCTGGAGAGTTATTTCTGAGTAAAAAATTATATGACAATCAAATTGCAGAATGGGTTCGAAAAGTATTAGCTGGTAAAAATTACGAAATCGAACCAAAAGCAACTCAAATGTTAGTAGAATTTTTAGGGAATGATTTAAATAAAATTAGCAATGAATTAGATAAATTGATGGTTGTAATTCCTAAGAATAATACCATCACCGCAAAACATGTTGAAGAGAATATTGGCATTAGTAAAGATTTTAATGTATTTGAATTACGAAAAGCAGTAGGAGAAAAGCATATTGTTAAGGCCAACCAAATCATCAATTATTTTGCACATAATCAAAAGAGTCATCCAATTATCATGACAGTTTCTTTATTGCACAGCTTTTTTGTACAGGTGCTTCAGTACCATGGGTTAAAAGATAAATCAAAAGGATCGGTAGCTAAAGCGTTGAAAGTGAACCCTTATTTTGTAGGTGACTATATTACAGCAGCAAGAAATTACCCAATGCGAAAAGTGTCACAAATTATTGGCTATTTGAGAGATGTTGATGTAAAAAGTAAAGGTGTAGGGGCTACAAATGTTTCTCAAGGCGATTTATTAAAAGAACTTCTTTTTAAAATTATGCACTAAGTTTTAAAACTCCAATTTCCAAATAGCAAAACCCAACTGTTTTTTGCCTTTCTCTTACAAACTGTAGTTCAGAATTTAACCTGTCATTTCAAGCAACTTAAAATTCAATCAACCATCAATCAACTATCAACCAACAACTATTAATTATGAGCTAACACACTACCTTTATCAACCACCAATCTATCTTTTCTGTTTGCTATTTCCCAAGCTGTATAAAAAACTAATTGAGCGCGTTTGGTTAACAATTCAAGATTTATTTTGTCTGCAGTATCTGTTGGTTTGTGATAATCAGCATGCGTGCCGTTGAAATAGAAAATGATTGGAATATTATTTTTTGCTAAATTGTAATGATCTGATCTGTTATAGAACTTGTTAGGATCATCTAATGCATTGAATTTATAATCTAACTCTAAATGCGTATAAGTTGCATTTGCTTTTTCATTGATTTCGTGTAATTCTGTACTTAACCTATCAGCACCAATAACATAAACATAGTTGTCATCACTAGGGTCGCGTTCTTTTCCAATCCTACCAATCATATCAATATTTAAGCCCGCAACCATATTTTTAAGTGGATATACAGGATTATTTGAAAAATATTTTGAACCCAACAACCCTTTCTCTTCACCTGTAAAATTCATAAACAAAATAGAACGTTTAGTACCATAACCTTCTTTTTTAGCAGTAGCAAATGCTTGTGCTATTTCTAACACAGCAGTTGTTCCTGATGCATTATCATCTGCTCCATTGTATACTTTTTCATTTTTAATTCCTTCATGGTCATAGTGAGAAGAAATGACTAAAATCTCATTAGGATTTTCAGTACCTTCAATAAAAGCTATTACATTCTCTGATGGGTTTTTAGACCTTTTATTTAAACTATCTACAGGGATATATTGATAGTAATTGTCTGATCCGTTAATTCCTGATATTCCAAAACTTTTATATTGATTTACTAAATACTCAGCAGCCATTTTTTGTCCTCTTTCTCCAGTTTGCCTTCCTTCAAAAGCATCTGAAGCCAAAGCATAAACATGCTCTTTAACATCGGCTGTATTAATTGTATTAGCATATTTTTTTATGATTTCTGAGTTTGAAGTCAAATCATTACTCGTGGTATTTACTTTTGATTTGCATGCAAAGAGAATCGCTAAAATAAAGAGTGAAGTAAATATTTTTTTCATATTACTGGGATAATTTAAGTTGTAAACATAATATTATTTTCTCCTTCTTTAATTAGGAATAAAGATTTTAACATAATTTATTTTTGTTTCAAAATAAATTGCTGCTGCTTAAAATCAAAATGTACAGTGTCAGAATCGAACAGCTTCTCTACACTTTTGTTTTCTATTAAATCTTTAGGAGTGCCAGTAATAAATTCTTTATCTGTCATCAACCATAATTCATCGGCAGTTTGTAATGCTAAATGAATTTCATGTGAAGAGACTATCACAGTTTTATTTAATTGAGAGGCTAATTCTTTCAATAATTTAAAGGATTCCATTTTGTGTAAAACATCTAAATGTGCAGTCGGTTCATCTAAAATAATTAGCTCAGTTTCTTGCGCTAAGGCTCTAGATATTAATACGCGTTGCAATTGGCCATCACTCAACTCATAGTACTTTTTTTTAGATAACTGCTCAATTTTTGTCAAGCCCATGACTTTATGAATTTTGTCAACATCACTCTTTGTAAGTGTTCCCACCCAATTAGTATAAGGCTGCCTTCCTAAAGCAATAAGTTCGAAAACAGTCAAATTACTTTCAGGTAGTTTTTCGGTGAGTACCAAGCTCATAGTTTTAGCTAGCTCAATTTCTGAAAATGAGTTTAAATCTTTACCGTGAATATTAACATTGCCAGAAAGTTTGGGTTGCACTTTCGAAAGCGTTCTTAATAGGGTAGATTTCCCTATCCCATTTTTACCAAGAATACAAACAAAAGTCCCTTTTTGCAACTCAATATTTAAATTAGATGCAATGACTGTTTTCTTTTTCTTATTGGTATAGCCAATAGATAGATTTTCAGTTTTAAGGATGCTATGTTTATTTGAGTCTTTCAATATTTTAATTTTTCAATCATTCAATCATTCAATTCTCTACACATATATTTTTCGTTTTCTGACCAATAACCAAATCACGATTGGCGCTCCAAATAATGAGGTGATAGCATTAATAGGAAGTGTGTATTCACTCAATGGTAATTGCGCAATCATATCAGCAATCAACATTAAAATAGCACCTGAAATTAGTACTGCTGGAATCAGTATTTTATGATCCGAAGTGTTAAAAATCAATTTTGTTAAATGTGGCACAGCCAATCCTACAAAGGCAATTGGTCCAGAAAAGGCCGTGATAACTCCAGTTAAAATACTTGTAATTATCAATATAATATTTCGAGTTCTTTTTAGATTAACACCCATACTCTTAGCGTAATTTTCACCTAGTAGCATACTGTTTAATGGCTTTATAATAAATAGGACAAAAACAATTCCGATAAAAAATAAACTACCAAATATGGCAAGTTCATTCCAATTTAAATTACCTAAACTCCCAAACCCCCAAAAAATAAATTGTTGTAATTGTTCTGCACTACTGAAATAAGCTAGTACGCTAATAATTGCCGATGTTAAACTGCCAAACATCAACCCAATAATTAATATTGACATGGTATTTCTGATTTTATTAGCGGCAATTAATACAGCTGATAAAACTAAAAACGAACCTAAACTTGCGGCTATTGCCATTCCAAAATTAGATGTCGATACAAATGCAAATCCACCAAAAAGAGAAGAGCCTAATATCAATAATGCTACTCCTAAACTAGCTCCTGAACTGATGCCTAAAACAAATGGGCCTGCTAAAGGGTTTCTAAAAAGTGTTTGCATTAATAA
The DNA here is from genome assembly GCA_028599075.1 of Urechidicola sp. GTDB lineage: Bacteria > Bacteroidota > Bacteroidia > Flavobacteriales > Flavobacteriaceae > Urechidicola. The sequence goes on from JAQRMW010000167.1 coordinate 26,327, forward strand.
ACCACTAACCGATAAACCGGCACCTACCATAATTGCTGTAATGGCTTTTGGAATTCTATAATTTACAACAATCGTATGCCATGTATCTCGACTTGCAATTCCATTAAAAATAGAAGAAATAATATCTTTAAATGGAATTGATACTGAGCCCAAACTGATATTCAAAAACCAAAGGGCAATCAGCGAAATGATGAGAATTACAAAAGTGAAACGATATGATTTCTTTGGATTCAATATCTAATTGTAAGTAAAAATGAGACTAATTTTTTTATAGCTTTTCCTCTATGTGAAATAATACCTTTTTCCTCCATCGACATTTCGGCAAATGTTTCGCTAAATCCATCTGGAACAAAAACGGGGTCGTATCCAAATCCTTTTTCACCAACTCTGTTTTCTAATATTTTTCCTTTACAAACTCCTTCAAAAGTAAATAATTCTTCACCAAAAATTAAAGCTATTACAGTTCTAAATTGTGCTTTTCTATTTGTTTTGTTTTTTAGAGCGTCTAATAATTTGTTCATGTTTTTATCCGCGTTAGCTGTCTCACCAGCATATCGAGCAGAGTAAACACCTGGGGCTCCTTCTAAAGCCTCAACCTCTAAACCAGTGTCATCAGAAAAACAATTAACACTAAACTTTTCTTTTACAAATTTCGCTTTGAGAATAGCATTTCCTTCTAGTGTATTCTCGGTTTCATCAATATCTTCATTGCAGCCAATATCTTTTAAACCCACAACATTAAAAAACGGAAGCAGCTCTTGTGCCTCTTCTAATTTATTAGGATTATTTGTAGCAAAAACTATTTTCATAAAACAAATGTAAGACTAATTTTAATGTACAGGAAGATTCAGCTCAGATTTAACTTCGGTCATTACGAATGCAGATTGTACTTGTCCTAAATTTTCTATCGAAGCTAGTTTTTTAGCCACAAAATGTTGGTATTCATCCATGTCTAAAACCATCACTTTTATTAAATAATCGAACATACCTGCAATGTGATAACATTCAATCACTTCATCAAATTGTAGAATATCTTTTTCAAATTTTGCAATATAGTTTGTCTCATGACTCTTTAGTGATATATTGCAAAAGGCAACCAATTGCAATCCTATTTTTTTACGATTCAGAATAGCTTTATAAGATGAGATATATCCTTCACTTTCTAGGCGTTTGATGCGTTCAAAAATTGGTGTAGCAGTTAAATTTAATTTTGATGCTAACTCTTTGATAGTAATTTTTCCGTTGGATTGTAGCAATTTTAAAATATTTTTATCGGTCTGGTCTAACATAAGGCAGAATATTTTTCTATTTCAACTTTCACAAGTCAATAAGTTAAGATATATAATCTGTAAAAATAGTATATATAGAATAATAAACCAAAATAACTTACAACTTTAGAAGATATTACTTAAATGAGTACTTTTGATAAAAATATTATCAAGATGAAATCACATAAATTCAGTCCAGAAAGTAAAATGATGTCTCACGGGTACAATGCATCTTTGTCCGAAGGATCTATCAAATGCCCAATATTTAACACCTCTACTTTTGTATTTAATACTGCCGAAGAAGGAAAAGCATTTTTTGAAGTTGCTTACGGAATTAGGGAAAAAGAAGCTTCAGAAGAAATGGGTTTGATTTATAGTCGAATCAATAATCCAAATTTAGAGATTCTTGAAAAGAGATTGTGTTTGTGGGATGGTGCAGATGATTGCGCAACTTTTGAAAGTGGTATGGCGGCTATTAGTACTTTATTCTTAGAGTTTTTAAACCCTGGAGATTTGTTAGTATATACACATCCAACTTATGGAGGCACTAATCACTTTATTGAGCATTTTTTACCAAAAATTGGAATAGATAGTATTGGAGTTTATGCTGATCAATCTGTAGAAGAAGTAAAGTTTATTATCGAAAAGTCTGGTAAAGCAGATAAACTAGGAATGTTTTATTTAGAAACACCAGGTAATCCAACCAATGATATGGTCGATATTGAGGCATATTCTAAATTGGCTAAAGAACTTTCTAATGATAATAATGAAGTAATTGTAGCAGTTGATAATACGTATATGGGGCCACTTTGGCAACACCCTTTAAAGCATGGTGCTGACTTAGTGCTTTATTCTGCCACAAAATATATTGGAGGACACAGTGATGTAATTGCAGGAGCTGTTCTTGGAAATCAAGAATTAATGACTCGTGTAAAAGTGTTGCGTACTTTTTTAGGAAGTATGTGTAGTCCAAATACTGCGTGGTTGTTGATGAGAAGTTTGGAAACTTTAAAAGTAAGAATGTCACAACAAACAAAAAACGCACAAGAAGTAGCAGCGTATTTATCAAAACAAGATAAAATTGAAAGTGTTAGCTATTTAGGTTTATTACCTGAAGGTTCTGAGCAATACGACATTTATAAAAAGCAGTGTTCTGCTCCGGGTGGAATGATTTCATTCAATATTAAAGGTGGCGAAAAAGAAGCATTCCAATTTATTAATGCTTTACAGTTGATGAAAGTTGCAGTGAGCTTAGGTGGAACAGAAAGTTTGGTACAACATCCAAATTCAATGACCCATGCTGGTGTAGATGCTGAGCAAAAAGCGCGCATGAACATTACTGATAAATTAGTTAGATTGTCTATTGGAGTTGAAGATGCAAAAGATCTTATATGGGATGTCAACCAAGCATTGGAAGCTGTTGAAGTTTTAGAAACAGTAAGTTAATATTAGCCTGTCTTTCCCATGAAAATGGGAATCCATAAAATAATAAAATAGATTCCCGCTTTGGTGGGAATGACAATTAAGAAAAATCCGATAAGTTTAAACTTCTCGGATTTTTTTTTGGTTTATTGATAATGTTACAAGTAAATTTTGTCTGTTCGAGCGAAGTCGAGAACTTTAAACTGCTATATAATTTGATTTTTCCATAAAAAACATGAATACATAGTATAAGGTAAAAATGGATTCCCGCTTTCACGGGAAAGACACTTATACGAATGTATTTTGTATAGTAAAACCAAGTCTTACATCTTATGTCTAAAAGCAAAGCGGTCTAAGGTCCGTAACTTCACTCATGATGATAAGGCTCATTTTTTAGAATAGTAAACCCACGGTAAATTTGCTCAACAACAAAAAGACGAATCATCTGGTGAGAGAAGGTCATTTTAGAAAAAGAAACTTTTCCTTGTGCTTTTTGATAAACTGCATCTGAAAATCCATAAGGGCCACCAATAACAAGAACGATTTGTTTTATACCGCTATTCATTTTCTTTTGCAAGTAATTGGCGAATTCTTTAGAACGGAAATCTTTTCCTTTTTCGTCCAATAAAATAAGTTGGTCATTAGGTTGTAGTTGTTTTAAAAGTAATTCACCCTCTTTTTCTTTTTGCTGTTTTTCTGACAAATTCTTTACATTCTTGATATCAGGTAACAATTGCAATTCAAATTTTATATAGTGCTTTAACCTGTTTTGATAGGTATCAATTAGTTGAATTAGATTTTTGTCATCTGTCTTACCAATAGCGAGTAGTTTTATTTTCATTAGAGAGTATATTTTTTTACAACTAAATCTTTTACAATACCATAACCAACTGAATAATTTGTTTTTACTGATTTTTCAAAATCAGATTGATAATCTAACCAGCTATTAGATTTTATAATATTGAAAAGATTTGATGCAGATATACGACCAAAACTTATAAAATAGTCTCCGTTTGGTTTTAAAATAATGATACTTTGATAATAGCTATTTTCTAAAAAGCTAAAATCATCTATAATCCATGTAAAATATTCATTTTCTAATTCATATCCGTAATTTTTATTGGCTACAAAGAGTGTAGATGTATTGTGATTTTTTTTAATTTCTTTAGAAAATTTATCTCGTGATTTATTCCAATGTTGAACAATATCATCGTGCCTCTTTTTATATTTTGTGTATTTTTTTTTAGTGATTTTTTTAGACTTTGTTGAGTTTAAAGAGTCTAACCTCCTGCCTTCTTTAAAGCTGAGTAGTTTATCTCTATGGTAAATTAGAATGTTACTACTCATTGATAATTTATTATCAGATTTAGCATTAAAGTGAATTACTATATTTTCAAATTCATCGGTAGATATTTTTCCAAAATAAAAATTGTAAAATACTCTTTGTGTAGTTAGGCTATCACTTTCTGTAATTTGGCAGTTAAAAACAGCTGCATTACATTTTTTTTTGAAAACAGCTTGCGAGATTTCTTTTTCATTCTCATCAAAATAGAGTGTATCTTTTGCAGTTTTAGTTTGTGAAAATAATGATAATGACAATCCAAAAAATAGAATTGTAGAGTAAAATAGTTTATTCATTTACAGCATTTTCTTCAAATATAGAAATATTATTTAATCTATCATTAGCTGAATTAATTTTGATATTTTTGTTATAACAAATTTCTAAAATGATTTCCGAACAACAGTTCCAAAAAGAATTACAACTCATTATATCAAATGCTATCAGAGAAGATGTTGGCGATGGCGACCATAGTTCATTGGCGTGTATTCCTGAGTCTGCAAAAGGAAAAGCAAAACTATTGGTAAAAGATACGGGGATTATTGCAGGGGTCGAATTTGCAAATATGATTTTTAATTTTGTAGATGCAAATTTAGAGGTTGATGTTTTGATACAAGATGGTGCAAAAGTAACTCATGGTGATATTGTTTTAACTGTTTCTGGCAGCTCACAATCTATTTTAAAAGCTGAACGCTTGGTATTAAATGCAATGCAGCGTATGAGTGCCATAGCAACTAAAACTACTTTTTATATGGACTTGCTCAAAGGCACCAATACTAAGATTTTAGATACCCGAAAAACAACTCCAGGAATAAGAGCTATCGAAAAATGGGCGGTAAAAATTGGAGGTGGAGAAAATCATCGTTTTGCTTTGTATGACATGATTATGCTTAAAGACAATCACATCGATTTTGCAAGGGGCATTACAAAAGCTATCCAAAAAACAAAAGCCTATTTAAAAGACAACAGTCGTGATTTAAAAATTATAGTAGAAGCAAGAAGCCTTAAAGAGATTGAAGAAATATTAAAATCTGATGGAATCCATAGAATTTTGATAGACAATTTTAATTATGAAGATACACGTAAGGCTGTTGCTATGATTGGTAATAAATGCCAAACAGAATCTAGTGGAGGTATCACTGAAGAAACCCTTAGGAAATATGCCGAATGTGGGGTAGATTATATTTCGTCAGGAGCATTGACACATTCAATTTACAATATGGATTTGAGTTTGAAAGCTTATTAAAGGTTCAAAGGGGCAAAGGTTCAAAGTGAAGATAAACTATGAAAACATATAGAGAATTAATTGTTTGGCAAAAATCGATGGAGCTAGTGAAGGCTACTTATAAAGTTTCTAGATTGTTTCCAGAATATGAGAAGTTTGGTTTGTCATCTCAAATTCAGCGATGTATTGTTTCTGTTCCAAGTAATATAGCTGAAGGATATTGTAGAAATAGTTTAAATGACTATATTCGATTTTTAAATATTGCAACAGGTTCACTTTATGAATTTCAAACTCAGATAGAAATCGCATCAAATTTAAACTACATTGAAAAAGATACTTTTAATAAAATTTTTGAAGATTCAAGAGAAATCGAAAGAATGATGTCAAGTTTAATTAGAAAATTAAAGCAAAAAAGATAATGTAGTGAGTTATGCTATACCTTTGCATCTCTGACCCTTTGCACCTTAAAATAATGACCAAAAGAATAGAAAATAACTTACTAAAGATTCCAGTTTTACGCTGGTTGGTTAGGTTTGCTATGAAAATCAAAATCCCAGGAATGCAAGGGATGTCTTTGTATGATTTGCTAGAAATGTATATCATCGGAATTGTAAATGGAGCTTTAACATCACGCGCTGGTGCCATTGCTTTTAGTTTCTTTATGGCGTTATTTCCATTTTTGCTTTTTATTTTAACCTTGATTCCAATTTTAAATATTGATGGGCTTCAAGATTATTTCATGACCTTTTTAAAAGAATCTTTACCGCCAACAACAGCAGATTCTGTTGATGGAGTAGTGAATGATATTTTTAACAATCGCTATAACGGGCTTTTATCATTTGGATTTTTAACTTCAGTATTTTTGATGACCAATGGTGTCAATGCCATTTTTGGAGGATTCGAATATTCATATCACGTAAAGAAAACTCGTAATATGTTTAAGCAATTTATGATTGCCATGAGCGTGTCAATAATTCTGTCATTATTATTGTTGATTACGATTGCCATCATGATTTATTTTCAAGTAGGAATCGCAAATTTAAAAGCAAGTGGTTGGGTAAGTGATGATGTTTTTTGGATTGAAGTTGGACGTGTAGCATTTTTAATAGCAATGATTTACACTGGGGTTTCAATCTTATATAATTACGGAGTTAAAGATTTAACAAAGCGCTCCTTTTTTACCTCAGGAGCAATATTAACAACGCTACTCACTTTATTGATGTTCTATTTATTCGGGATTTATGTCGAAAAATTTGCTCAATATAACAAGCTTTATGGGTCTATAGGAACTCTATTAATCTTGATGCTTTTTGTTTGGTTAAATTCCATCATATTATTACTCGGATTTGAATTAAACGCTTCAATGAATCGCCTAAGGTTAAAACATAAAATAGAAAAAAAATAAAAGGATGAAAGTTATTGCCATGATACCCGCACGATTAGAGGCGACAAGATTCCCAAGAAAACTGCTACAAGATTTGGGTGGTAAATCTGTGATTGTTCGCACTTATGAAGCAGCTAATAAAACAGGACTTTTTGATGCTGTGTATGTTGTTACTGATAGCCAAGAAATTTTTGACGAGGTGGTTTCAAGTGGTGGAGAAGCAGTTATGAGTAAAACAGAACATCAATCAGGATCCGATAGAATTGCTGAAGCCATTCAAAATATTGATGCTGATATAGTCGTAAATGTTCAAGGTGATGAACCTTTTACTGACGCTACTTCTTTACGCGATTTACTAGCAGTTTTTGTTGATGATATTGATAACAAGATTGATATTACTTCTTTGATGTTTAAGATGGGTGCTGATGACGATATTAACAATCCTAACAATGTAAAAATAGTAACCGATGTTAATGACTGCGCATTGTATTTTAGTAGGTCTCCTATTCCGTTCCCAAGAGATAATCAATCGGTTGAATACTTTAAGCATATCGGAATTTACGCTTTTAGGAAAGAGGCCTTATTAAAAGGAACTCAATTGCCAATGAATAATTTAGAGCGTATTGAAAAATTAGAGCAGTTACGATTCTTAGCAAACGGAATGAAAATAAGAATGGTAAAAACAACTCAGCAACCTATTGGGATTGACACCCCAGAAGATTTGGAAAAAGCGAGGGATTTACTTCGTGAATAAATGTTAAAATCCAATTTAATTTTTCTGATATTTGCAATCGAATTCAGTTTACATCACATAATAAAATATGAAACCAAGTATTCCAAAAGGAACTAGAGATTTTTCTCCAACACAAGTTGCACAACGTAACTACATTTTTAGCACCATAAAATCATCTTTCGAAAACTTTGGATTTCAACCTATCGAAACACCAAGTTTTGAAAACTCATCTACCTTAATGGGAAAATATGGTGAAGAAGGGGATCGCTTGATATTTAAAATATTGAATTCTGGAGATTATTTAAAGAATGTTAGAAGTATAAAAATTAAAACAATTTTAGATAGCCGAACATTTATAAAGTTTTTTAAAAGTTTTATTCAAGATGATTCAGGATCATATGTTGAAGTTTTAGATGAGCATCTTAAAAAGTATTATCCACATGATGGGAAAAGAGCTTCAATGAAAAAGTATATGCTTGAAGCTAAAAAGGAATTTGATTATGAACTTAAAAATGTTAATAATAAAAATAGTAAAGAAAATTTATGGGAAGTTTTTTATTTGAATTTCAATAATTATTTTCTATTGGAATCAGAAAAAACTACAAGTCTTATCTCAGAAAAAGCACTGCGCTATGATTTAACAGTGCCGTTTGCACGTTATGTAGTACAACATCAAAATGATATTTCATTTCCTTTTAAGCGCTATCAGATTCAGCCGGTTTGGAGAGCAGACCGTCCACAAAAAGGAAGGTTTAGAGAGTTTTATCAATGTGATGCAGATGTAGTTGGTTCTAAAAGTTTAGTACAAGAAGTTTCTTTTGTACAATTGTATGATGATGTGTTTACAAAGCTAAAATTATCTGGTGTTTGCATTAAAATGAACAATAGAAAAATTTTATCAGGAATTGCTGAGGTGATTGGTGCTGCTGATAAATTAATTGATTTTACCGTTGCGTTAGATAAACTAGATAAAATTGGTGTTGAGGGCGTAACAGATGAAATGTTATCAAAAGGAATTACCCAAGATGCAATTGATAAAGTGCAACCTTTGTTTAATTTTTCGGGATCAAATTCAGAAAAATTAAATCAGTTGAAAGGGATGCTACAAACTTCCGACGAAGGACTGAACGGAGTTCAAGAATTACAATTTGTAATTGATTCAATTGAGGCTTTAGGCTTACAGTCTGCCAGTTTAGAAATTGATGTAACCTTAGCTCGTGGATTAAATTATTATACAGGTGCTATTTTTGAAGTATCAGCACCCAAGGAGGTAAAAATTGGATCTATTGGTGGTGGCGGTCGATATGACGATTTAACAGGAATTTTTGGATTGAAAGATGTAAGTGGAGTAGGAATATCATTCGGTTTAGATCGTATTTATTTGGTGCTAGAAGAGTTAAATTTATTTGAGTCTGTTGAGTTGCCAAAACCAAAAGTATTGTTTTTAAATTTTGATGAGCAGCAACAACTATCATCCTTAAAAGCAATTGCCTCATTGAGAAAAGAGAATATAAAATGTGAAATATATCCTGATGTTGCATCGAGTAACAAACAACAAAAGAAGCAATGGAAATATGTTTCTAATAGAGCTATTGAATTTGTTGTCGCAAAGGTTGAAGGAGAATCGTTTACATTAAAAAATATGAATACAGGCAATCAAAGTGAATGTAGTTTAAGTGAATTGATAAAAACACTGAATTAATTCGTAAATTTGCCGACCATAAACAAGAGTTATGTTTGAAGTTAAAAACGGAATGAATAATAAAAATATTGAAGACTTAGGAGAAGACCACGTGGGGTCATCAGCAAAAACGCCATTACGTGCCGATGCTTTTGATTTGACCGATGCCGAAAAGATTGAGCGTATAGAAAAAAACGTTTATGAAATTTTAGACACTTTGGGTATGGACTTGACAGATGATAGTCTTCAAGGGACACCAAAACGTGTTGCAAAATCTTTTGTAAACGAATTATTTTCGGGATTAAACCCTAAGGCAAAACCACATTTATCAACTTTTGATAACAATTATAAGTATGGTGAAATGTTGGTAGAAAAAAATATTGTTGTGTATTCTACCTGCGAGCATCATTTGCTGCCAATAGTTGGTAGAGCACATATTGCATACATCTCTAACGGTAACGTAATTGGACTTTCTAAAATGAACCGTATTGTTGAGTATTTTGCAAAAAGACCACAGGTACAAGAGCGTTTAACGATGCAAGTTGTACAGGCATTACAAGAAGCTTTGGGTACAGATGATGTTGCTTGTGTAATTGATGCAAAACATTTATGTGTAAATTCTAGAGGTGTAAAAGATATTGACAGTAGTACGGTAACTTCAGAATTTGGAGGTAAGTTTAAAAACCAAGAAACCAAAAGAGAGTTTTTAGATTATATAAAAATGGAGACTAAGTTTGAGTAATTAATTTTCTGAATAAAATATAAAACCCGAAATTGAATTTTCAATTTCGGGTTTTTTGATTTTAACTCTTCATGTCCTGAGTATAATAATTATAGTCTTTTAAGACGGTTCTAATGAATTCGATATCACTGTTGCTTTTTCGTTCTTTAATTTCAGTAACACCCATAATTTTTGTTCTTAATTTTATGAGTGTATCATAGTCATTAACTTTCTTTGCTGCTAAAAAGGTGTCTTTAATAATTCTGGCATCATTATCAGATAATTTAATAACGGTAGGGTAGGTTGGTATGTAATCATCTTTTAAATCTTCGATAATTGTATGACTCATATTAATATCATTCTTTAATGAAATAACAGATGTGCCTGCAGACATATCACCCAATCGTTGATTTTTTTGGCTCGTAATTACTGTAATTAAAGCGACCAATCCGCTCATTATATTTAAATCAATCAGTCTAAAAAACCATCGCATTACAAAATCAGCTAATGAGGCTTGGTATCCATCTATTTTTACAACCCTAATTTTAAGAATTCGTTTCCCTAAAGTTTGGCCATCTAACCAAGTTTCTAAAATTAATGTATAAAAAATTGCAGGCATATAGAAGAGCGCATAGATTGACATTTGTGACCAATAATCCATATCACTCAATAAATCATCAATACTAAAATACTTAAACACAATCTGATAGACTACGATGATGTAAGCAATCTTAATTACCATATCTATGATATAAGCTAAAATTCGCTCGCCAACACTAGCAGCAGTAAAATTTATTGTAACATTTTGGGTGGTATTTATTTGTATCTCTACCATTAATTTCTTTTATTTGAATTACTATATGAGAGAGGTAGCTTTTATTAAACAAAATAAAGAAAAGTGGTTGAATTTTGAAAAAGCTATTTTCGGAAAAACTCTTCAAAACCCAGATGAATTAGCTTCGCTTTACATTCATTTAGTAAACGATTTGTCTTACGCTCAAACCTATTACCCCAAAAGTAAAATAATTCTTTATTTAAACAACCTAGCAGCCAAAGCATTTCAAAAAATTTATATAACTAAGAGAGAAGACACTAACAAGTTAGTTCATTTTTGGAAAACAGAAGTGCCACTAATCATGTATCAATACAGGCGTTATGTATTATATGCATTCTTAATTTTCGGAACTTTTGTTGGGATAGGAGTCTTGTCTGCTATTTATGATGATTCATTTGTTAGGTTGATTTTAGGAAATGATTATGTAAATATGACCTTAGAAAATATCAAAGCGGGTGATCCAGTAGCAGTTTATAAGAGAGGAAGTAATTGGGGAAGCTTTTTTGGTATTACTTTAAATAATCTTTATGTTGGTATATACTCTTTTGTTTTGGGAGTTTTTGGAGGATTTGGTACTGGGTATGTTTTGTTAAAAAACGGAATCATGTTGGGCTCTTTTCAATACTTTTTTTACCAAGAAGGAGTCTTTTGGGAGAGTGTTCGTGGTATTTGGATTCATGGTTCAATGGAAATTTTTGCAATTGTTATAGAGGGTGCTGCAGGGTTAATGGTTGGAGCGAGTATTTTATTTCCGAAAACATATTCTAGAATGAATTCTTTTAAAATTGGTGTAAAGGATGGTGTTAAGATTTTAATTAGCACATTTCCATTTACCATTTCAGCAGGATTTTTAGAAGGCTATATTACAAGGTATTCCAATACAATGCCCAATTGGTTATCGGTAAGCATTATTCTAATTACCCTAAGTATTATCTTTTATTATTACATCATTTATCCAATTAGACTAACTAAAAAATTGAAGATGCCACATGCAACTATATAACTCTAGAACTTTTGGTGAATTTTTTCAAGACACCTTTTTGTTTGCAAAAGAAAATGGCAAGCATTACTTTAAAAATTATTTTATTACCAATGGTGTTTTCTTATTGATGCTTTTATTGGTAGGATATTTTTTTTCTAAGTTTTATTTGGATGTGATTTTTGGTGGGCTCATAAATAATAACAGTCAGTCTTTCGAAAATCAATTATTCGACAACTCTTTTATGGCAGCTATTTTACTATTTATTGTGATAATTGTTGCTTTAGTTGCAGGTGTGTTTTCATATAGTTATACCCCAATTTATCTAAAATTGTATGAAGAAAATTCTGATCTAAGTTTTGATGCAAAAGATATAATTAGGCTTTATAAGCAGAATTTGTTAAAGCTTCTGATTTTTATATTGTCAGGCTTGTTACTTTCAATACCAATACTAATTGTTGCAGCAATCATCTCTTTTATTTTAACAGTTACCATAATAGGAATGCTATTATTGCCAGCAGTTGTGGCAGCAATTTCTATATTTTATTATTTTGCTTTGAGTAACTATTTAATGTCTGAATCGAACATCTTGGAGAGTTTTTCTTATGCTTGGACATTGATGCGAATTAAATTATGGTCAGCGATTGGAAGCGTTGGGTTGTTTTACTTGATGTGTTATATAGCGCAAAATATTGTCATTATTGTTCCGTATATATTTGGACTTACAAGCTTTTATGCAACAAATTCAACACCATCGAGTGATGAAACTCAATCTTCCTTAACCTTGATTATGTTGCTAGTGTTTTTCTTGTCTTATATAGTAAGTGTAATCTTGAACAACTTTATTCAAATGAATCATGGTATCGTTTATTATAGTTTAAAGGAAGAGAACGAAAATATCAATACAAAAAGTATCATAGATCAAATTGGGAAAAGTGAATAGAGTGTTGCGATTTCATATAATTTTTTATTTTTTCTGTGCATTATTAACAGCAAGTAGCACTACTGTTTATTCACAAAACACCATAGCTGAAGATTTGTTGCTATCAATTAAGAGTGATACAATCACTTTAGATTCCGTACAGATTGATACTACTTCTATTGCTTTGGTTGAGTTCAGTAACTTAAAGGAAAAGTATAATTCTGAAGAATTTATTTATGAAAAGAATATTGAAAAATCTGGGTGGTGGAATAGATTTAAAGAATGGTTTCAAGATTTATTTAAAATTACAAATACAGCACAATCTTCGAATACCATGGATTGGGTTCTGAATATTTTCTATGTTTTAATTTTTATTGCAGTAGTTTATTTTATTGCTAAAGCAATTATAAATAAAGAAGGCACTTGGGTTTTTGGCAAATCATCGGCAAAAAATATAATTCCTGTTTTAGATTTAGAATCTGATATTCATGAAACAGATTTTAAAAAGCTTATCAAAGAATCAGAAAAGGAAAGCAATTATAGGTTGGCAATTCGTTATTATTATTTGTGGCTGATTAAATCTTTAACCTCGGCAGAAATCATAGAATATGATGTAGAAAAAACAAATAGTGATTATCATAATGAAATCGCATCAAAAGAGATGCAAGCCGAATTTTCATATACTTCTTACCTCTATAATTATATTTGGTATGGAGAGTTTGACGTAGATCAAGAGCAGTTTGAAAAGGCAAAAAGTGCTTTTAAACAATTTTTAAATTCTATAAAAGCATGAGCAAGACTTTAAAAATATATGTAGGCTTGTTGCTATTCTTATTTGTTGCATTGGCAGTTTTTGAGTTTACTGCACCCAAACCAATTGATTGGACAAGAACATATAATGAAAAACACTCTAAGCCATATGGTACATTAGTTGTAAGAAAAGAGCTAAAATCATTAATGCCCAATGCTAAAATACAAGATTTAAGAGTATCGCCTTTCGAGTTTTTTGATGATCACTATGACTGGATTGATAGTGTATATACTACCAGCGGTACATATATTTATATTGACGGAAATAATACTGTTGATGAATCTTCTGCCCAAGAACTATTGGATTTCGCATCACATGGCAATCGCATTTTTATGAGTAGTAATAGCATCCCTCAAAAATTCAGGGATTCATTATTTCTTAATACTGATTATGACTATAATCTAAAAGGAAAAGCAACATTGAGTTTTGCTAACAGAATTTTAGATAAAAACGAAATTACAATTCCTAAAGGATTAAGTAATCGCTATTTCTCAAAATTAGATGCTGATTATACAACTATTTTAGGGTATCAAGAGTTTGACTCTATCCAACATGTCAATTTTATTAAAGTAGAATATGGATTAGGTGAAATCCTTTTACATCTACAACCAGTGGTATTTACAAATCATACTTTATTAAAAGATAAAAAATATGTTTATGCAGCTGGAGTGATTTCCTATTTACAAGACGAAAGTATTTTCTACGATTCTAGAAATAAAAGGGGAGATGAGTTGGGTTCTTCTGAGCTTAGATTTATTTTGAGTAAACCTGGACTGCGAATGGCTTGGTATGTTGCTTTGTTAAGTTTAATTTTATTTATAATATTTAATTCTAAGCGAAAGCAGCGTATTGTAAAAATAATAAAACCAGTAGAAAACACTACGGTGGCTTTTGCTAAAACTATTGGTAATTTGTATTACGAAACAAAAGACCACAATAACTTAATTGAAAAAAAGACCACATATTTTCTAGAGTATGTGAGACGCATCTATTATATAGATACCCAACTGTTAGATGAAAAATTTGTAAAAAATTTAGCATTGAAATCTGGCAAAGAAATTAAAAAAGTTCAAAAAATAATTAATATAATATTGTATTTAAAATCAAAATCAATTTGTACAGAAGATCACTTATTACAATTAAATAACGCAATTGAAGATTTTTTTAAAGCATAGTAAATAGAAAATATGGACAAGAATCAAGAAGAAAATTTAGATCAGCAAAATAAAGCGATCCAAAACGAACAAGAAGTAAAAGAAGTTTCAGAAAAAGAGACAAATATCGATTTTAAAAACAGAATTGATTTGACCGAGTTGCAACAAGGCATAACACTTATTAAAGAAGAAATAAGTAAAGTTATTGTTGGGCAAAAAGGGATGATTGATATGCTGATAGCGTCGCTTTTAGCCAACGGGCATTCATTAATCGAGGGTGTTCCAGGTGTTGCTAAAACTATTTCGGCTAAGTTATTAGCAAAATCATTAGACATTGATTTTGGTAGAATCCAATTTACACCAGATTTAATGCCAAGTGATATTTTAGGAACTTCGATTTTTGATTTAAAAAAATCAGAATTTGAATTTAAAAAAGGGCCTATTTTCTCTAATATGATTTTGATAGACGAAATAAATCGTGCGCCTGCAAAAACACAAGCTGCTTTATTTGAAGTGATGGAGGAGCGACAAATAACTATTGACGGAAAAAAATATGAACTCGATTTGCCTTTTATAGTTTTAGCAACTCAAAATCCTGTTGAGCAGGAAGGAACCTATCGTTTGCCCGAAGCACAATTAGATCGCTTTTTGTTTAAGATAGAGATTGATTATCCAACCTTAAATGAAGAAATCGAAATTATTAATAGAGAGCAAAAGCTAAAAGGAGATTCTAAGCTTAACCAAATTAAAGCACATCTTTCTAGCAAACAGATTTTAAAATTTCAAGAGTTAGTTAACCAATTAATGATAGAAGAGCATTTGGTAAAATATATTGCTGATATAATTGTGAATACACGTAACAATCCATTTTTATATTTAGGAGCGTCTCCTAGAGCCTCTATTGCAATTTTAAAGGCGAGTAAGGCTTTTGCAGCAATGGATGGGAGAGATTTTGTGACTCCAGAGGATATAAAGAGAGCTGCAGTTCCTGTATTACAGCATCGTGTAATTGTGACTCCAGAAAGAGAGATGGAGGGTGTTACAAGCAAACAAATCATCAAACAAATTTTAGATGCAGTAGAGATACCTAGGTAACATGAAACGTATCAAACCATTTTACATACAAAACCGATTTTTCTATGCCTGCGTTGTCATTGTAATATTGTTTGTTGTCAGTTTTGTATTTCCTAGATTGTTTAACATTGTTCGTATGCTATTAGTTGGCTTAGGAGTTTTTGCATTTATTGATGTACTCATCTTATTTTCTGCTAAAAAGGGGATAGAAGCTAATAGAATTCTTCCAGAAAAGTTTTCGAATGGAGATCAAAATCCTATTGAAATTGTACTTAAAAACAGATATACGATTCCGGTAACTATAAAAATTATTGATGAAATTCCTGAACAGTTTCAAGTTAGAGATTTTAAAATTAATAGAAAATTAAAAGCATCTTCAAACTCAAAACTGCAATATGAGTTAAGACCAACTGAACGAGGTGAATTTCATTTTGGAAAGTTGAATGTTTATGTTTCAACTATTTTTGGACTTATTGCTCGTCGGTATATTTTTGATGACAAAGCAATGGTGCCAACTTACCCAAGCTTCATTCAGTTGCGAAAATATAATCTGTTAGCAATTACCAATAACCTTAGTCATTTTGGTATTAAAAAAGTAAGAAAAATTGGCCAGACAATGGAGTTTGAGCAAATTAAGGAATATGTTCATGGTGATGATTTGCGGACTGTAAATTGGAAAGCTACTGCCAAAAAAAGTCAATTGATGGTCAATCAATTTCAGGATGAAAAATCTCAGCCAATATATTCTGTAATAGATAAAGGACGAGTCATGAAAATGCCTTTTGGTGGATTGACCTTATTAGATTACGCTATTAATGCGTCTTTAGTTATTTCGAATGTAGCGTTGAAAAAACACGATAAAGCTGGAATCTTTTCTTTTTCTAAGAAAGTTGAAAACATGGTAGTTGCAGAAAGAAGAACCTCGCAAATGAACTTAATTTTAGAGTCGCTTTATAATGTTAAAACCGATTTTTATGAAAGTGATTTTAGTCGTTTATATGCAGATGTAAAACGCAGAATTACTCATAGAAGCTTAATTTTATTAGGGTTCAAGATAACTTAAGAGGGTTATCTTTGATTAATTTTAGGGTGCTAATATACAAATTTTTATTTCTATAATTATAACGATATTCACATTCCTTTAAATGTAAAAAGAACTTGTG
>JAQRMW010000168.1 GCA_028599075.1 Urechidicola sp.
AGCACGAACAATACGTGCAACAATACCTTTATTACCGTGACGTCCCGCCATTTTATCACCTACTTTTAACTTACGTTTTTTAGCGATGTAAATCTTAGCTAGTTTTACGATACCTGCTGGTAACTCATCACCTACAGAAATTGTAAACTTACCACGACGTAAAGAACCTTGTAAATCGTTTAACTTAATTTTATAGTTGTGAACTAATTCAGCAACATGTTTGTTTAACTCTTTATCAGTTGTCCAAGAACCTTTAGTTAAATGCGCATAATCCTCAACAGAATTTAACATTTTTAAAGTAAACTTTTTACCTTTTGGTAAAACTTCTTCTCCTAAATCATTCTTAACACCTTGTGATGTTTTTCCGCTTATTAAAACAAATAGTTTATCAACTAACTTGCTTTTTAAATCGTCGAACTTAACAGCAAAATCAACTTCTAATTTAGAAATATCTTCTTTATCTTGAGCGCGTTTGGTTTTATCCTTTACAGCTCTTTGGAATAATTTCTTATCAATTACAACTCCTCTTAATGAAGGTGAAGCTTTTAATGAAGCATCTTTTACATCACCTGCTTTATCACCAAAGATTGCTCTTAGTAATTTTTCTTCAGGTGTTGGATCAGATTCTCCTTTAGGCGTAATTTTACCAATCAAAATATCTCCTGGTTTAACCTCTGCACCAATACGAATCATTCCATGCTCATCTAAATCTTTAGTAGCTTCTTCAGAAACATTAGGGATATCATTCGTTAATTCTTCAGCTCCTAACTTTGTATCTCTAACATCTAGAGAGTACTCATCAATATGGATTGAAGTAAAGATATCTTCTCTTACAACTTTTTCAGAAATTACAATCGCATCCTCAAAGTTATACCCTTTCCAAGGCATAAAGGCTACTTTCATATTTCTACCCAAAGCCAACTCTCCTTTTTGAGTTGCATAACCTTCACAAAGTACTTGTCCTTCTTGTACTCTATCACCTTTCTTAACAATAGGTTTTAGATTGATAGACGTACCTTGGTTGGTTTTTCTAAACTTAATAAGTTTATAGGTTTTAGAATCTTCATCAAAACTAACTTGTCTTTCTTCATCAGTACGATCATATTTAATCGTGATGATTAAAGAATCTACATATTCTACAACTCCACTTCCTTCGGCATTGATTAAGATACGAGAATCTTTTGCAACTCTACGTTCTAAACCAGTACCAACAATTGGAGATTCTGGACGTAATAATGGAACTGCTTGACGCATCATGTTAGATCCCATCAATGCTCTATTCGCATCATCATGCTCCAAGAAAGGAATCAACGATGCAGAAATTGATGCAATTTGATTAGGAGAAACATCCATATAGTTTACTTCCTTATTATCAACTACAGGATAATCTGCTTCTTCACGAGTAATAACTCTTTCTTCAACAAACTTACCTTTATCATCTAAGGGTAAATTTGACTGAGCAAATTTCATTCCTTCTTCTTCCTCTGCACTTAAATAGATCGGTTCGTCTTTTATATTTACAACACCTTCATCAACTTTTCTATAAGCAGTTTCTATAAATCCTAAGTTGTTCACTTTTGCATACACTGCCAAAGAAGATATCAAACCAATGTTTGGTCCCTCAGGAGTTTCAATAGGACATAAACGACCGTAATGAGTATAGTGAACATCACGCACCTCGAATCCAGCTCTTTCTCTAGATAAACCTCCAGGTCCTAATGCAGATAAACGACGTTTGTGTGTAATCTCTGCTAACGGATTCGTTTGATCCATAAATTGAGATAACTGGTTGGTACCAAAGAATGAGTTAATTACCGAAGACAATGTCTTTGCGTTAATCAAATCAATTGGAGTAAACACCTCATTATCACGAACGTTCATACGCTCGCGAATTGTACGTGCCATACGAGATAAACCAACACCAAACTGAGAAGCTAATTGCTCACCAACTGTACGTACACGACGGTTAGATAAGTGATCAATATCATCAACTTCAGCTTTAGAATTTACCAAATCAATTAAGTTTTTGATAATGGTAATGATGTCTAATTTTGTTAAAACTTTCACGTCCATATCAACGTCTAGTCCTAACTTTTTATTCATTCTAAAACGACCTACTTCTCCTAAGTTATAACGTTGCTCAGAGAAAAATAATTTGTCGATAATACCTTTTGCCGTTTCATAATCTGGCGGCTCAGCATTACGTAATTGTCTATAAATATATTCTACCGCTTCTTTTTCAGAATTGGTAGGATCTTTTTGTAATGTGTTATGGATGATTGCATAATCAGCCATATTATTATCTTCTTTGTGAAGCAAGATTGTTTTAGAACCTGACTCTATAATCTCATCGATATGGTCTTTTTCTAAAATAGTATCACGATCAAGAACGATTTCATTTCTTTCGATAGAAACTACCTCACCTGTATCTTCATCAACAAAATCTTCGAACCATGTTTTTAAAACACGTGCCGCTAATTTGCGACCTAAAATTCTTTTTAATCCACTTTTAGAAACTTTTACTTCTTCGGCTAAATCAAAAATCTCAAGGATATCTTTATCTCTTTCGAACCCGATTGCACGGAAAAGTGTAGTTACTGGTAATTTTTTCTTTCTATCAATATAAGCATACATTACTTGATTGATATCTGTTGCAAACTCTATCCAAGATCCTTTAAAAGGAATTACTCTTGCAGAATATAATTTAGTTCCGTTTGCGTGGAACGATTGCCCGAAGAATACTCCCGGAGAACGGTGTAATTGAGAAACTACAACACGCTCGGCACCATTGATTACAAAAGTACCACTCCCTGTCATATAAGGAATTATTCCTAAATAAACATCTTGAACAATTGTTTCAAAATCTTCATGTTCAGGATCTGTACAATACAATTTAAGACGCGCTTTTAACGGTACACTATGTGTCAATCCTCTTTCAATACACTCGCGAATTGAGTATCTTGGTGGATCTACAAAGTAGTCTAAAAATTCTAATACAAACTGGTTTCTTGTATCTGTAATTGGGAAGTTGTCGGTGAAGGTTCTATATAGACCTTCGGCACTTCTTTCGTCAGCTTTGGTTTTTAATTGGAAAAAATCTTGGAAAGATTTAATTTGTATATCCAAGAAATCTGGATAGTCAGTCACCAATTTTGCTGATGCAAAGTTTACTCTTTCAGTATTTAATTTCGTTGCCAATGGATAATTTTTTTGATTAAAAGTGTGTTAAAAAAATAAGAACGAATATATACGCAAAAATGGTTTAGGTCAATTTGGTTACCCAAAGACCTAAACCTTTATTGTGTATTAAGGAGAAACTTATTTAAGTTCTACCTCAGCTCCAGCCTCTTCTAAAGATGCTTTAAGCCCTTCAGCTTCATCTTTAGAGATACCTTCTTTGATTGGCGCTGGTGCGCTATCAACAATACCTTTAGCTTCTTTTAATCCTAAACCAGTTAATTCTTTAACCAATTTAACTACTGCTAATTTAGAACCTCCTGCTGCTTTCAAAATTACATCGAATTCAGTTTTTTCTTCTGCTGCATCTGCTCCACCTGCTGCTGGACCTACTACTGCTGCTGCAGCTGCTGCTGGTTCAATTCCGTATTCGTCTTTTAAAATAGCTGCTAATTCATTAACTTCTTTTACTGTTAAGTTAACTAATTGCTCTGCGAAATCTTTTAATTCTGCCATTTTCTTGTGTTTTAATTTTTATTATTTAGTATTTATTTAGTGCTTATTCTCTTTCTGATAAAGTCTTAACAATTCCAGATAGTGTACTACCTCCAGATTTCAATGCTGAAATAACATTTTTAGCTGGCGATTGTAACAATCCTATAATTTCTCCAATAACTTCTTCTTTAGATTTGATGTTAACAAGTGTGTCTAATTGGTCATCGCCAATGTAAACTGCCTGCTCAACATATGCTCCTTTTAAAATAGGTCTATCAGATGTTTTGCGGAATTCTTTAATAACTTTTGCTGGTGCATTACCTGTTTCAGCAATCATCAAAGATGTATTGCCTTTTAATGTGCCAGATAAATTCTCAAAGTCTTTATCAGCATTTTCCATTGCTTTTGCAAGCAATGTATTTTTAACTACAGCTAATTTTACGTTTGCTTTAAAACAAGCTCTACGCAAATTAGATGTGCTTAACGCGTCTAATCCTGAAATGTCTGCCAAATAGATGATGCTTCCTTCAGTTAATTGAGCTGTTAAATCTTGTATTACTTGTGATTTTTCTTCTCTAGTCATAATTATATATTTATGAAACTGATTTAGCATCAATTGCAACAGAAGGACTCATTGTACTTGACATAAAAATGCTTTTTACATAAGTTCCTTTAGCCGCAGTTGGCTTCAATTTTAAAATTGTTTGTAATAATTCATTTGCATTGTCTGCAATTTTGTCAGCGTCGAAAGATACTTTTGCAATTGCAGCATGTATGATACCAGTCTTATCAACTTTAAAGTCAATTTTACCAGCTTTCACATCTTTTACTGCTTTTGCAACATCCATTGTTACTGTACCAGTTTTTGGGTTAGGCATTAATCCTCTTGGTCCTAAAACACGTCCTAAAGGTCCTAATTTACCCATTACACTTGGCATGGTAATAATTACATCAACATCTGTCCAACCTCCTTTAATTTTTTGAAGGTACTCGTCTAAACCAACGTAGTCTGCTCCTGCAGCTTCTGCGTCAGCAGCTTTATCTGGAGTTACCAATGCTAAAACTTTTACGTCTTTACCTGTACCGTGTGGTAAAGTAACTACGCCTCTCACCATTTGATTCGCTTTACGTGGATCTACTCCTAAACGAATTGCTAAATCAATAGATGCATCAAATTTTACATTTGTAATTTCCTTAATTAAAGCAGATGCATCTGTTACACTTAATGTTTTAGATCTATCTACTTTTGCTACAGCCTCTTTTTGTTTTTTAGATAATTTTGTCATTTCTTAAAAATTTAAAGTTTAACTGGAGCGGTTCCTTTAACTCTGATTCCCATAGAACGAGCTGTACCTGCCATCATTAACATTGCTGACTCTACAGTAAACGCATTTAAGTCTACCATTTTATCTTCTGCAATTGTTTTTAACTGATCCCAAGTAACTGTTGCTACTTTACTTCTATTTGGTTCACCAGAACCTTTTTTTACTTTTGCTGCTTCTAATATTTGAACAGCGGCTGGTGGAGTTTTTACAATAAAATCAAAAGATTTATCTTTATAAACAGTAATTGCTACTGGTAAGATTTTTCCTTGTTTGTCTTGAGTTCTAGCATTAAATTGCTTACAGAACTCCATAATATTAACTCCGGCAGCACCTAAAGCTGGTCCTACTGGTGGTGAAGGGTTTGCTGCACCTCCACGCACTTGTAATTTTACAACCTTGCTTATTTCTTTTGCCATTTTAAAACTTAATTAGGTTAAATAATACAGTCGTTGGAAGCTAACTGTAGTATTAAATATTTAATGTAACAATTATGAAACTTTTTCTACTTGCATATAGCTCAATTCTAATGGAGTTTTACGTCCAAAGATTTTAACCATAACTTCTAATTTCCTTTTCTCCTCATTTATCTTTTCTATTGTACCATCAAAACCATTAAATGGTCCATCAACAACTTTTACGCTCTCACCAATAATGTAAGGAATTACAACATTTTCATTTTGAACAGATAATTCATCAACTTTCCCTAGCATTCTGTTCACTTCAGATTTTCTTAACGGCACAGGATCTCCTCCTTTAACTTCACCTAAAAAACCAATTACTCCAGGAATAGATTTAATAATATGAGGAATCTCTCCACTCAAATTAGCTTCAATCATAATATACCCCGGAAAATACACTCTTTCTTTGTTGATTTTTTTTCCGTCTCTAATTTGAATAACTTTTTCAGTCGGAACTAAAACCTGCTCTATGTAATCAGATATCTTTAAACGAGTAATTTCGTTTTCAATATAGTGTTTAACTTTATTTTCTTGTCCACCGATAGCTCTAACTACGTACCATTTTTTTACAAAATCTGCCATAACTACCTAATTAAAACCATTTGAATAATTCTCCTAGAATTGATTGGAATCCTTTATCAACAAAAAATACTGCTAATGCAAAAATAATTGTAAAAATAGCAACAACAACAGTCGATTTTTGAGCTTCTGCCCAAGGCAACCAAGTCATTTTTGTTTGTAACTCTACAAATGAATCTTTAATGTAATTGATAACTTTCATCTTATATCTGTTGTTAATTATTTAAACTTGCACTGGTGAAGGGGCTTCCTTCGACTGCGCTCAGGATAAACTTCTCACCAACGTTTTAATGTCTTGCACGGGTGGAGAGGCTCGAACTCCCGACACCTGGTTTTGGAGACCAGTGCTCTACCAACTGAGCTACACCCGTATGACAAAGTGCTTCCTTAAAAAAGGGAAGCACTTTGAGTTACTTTATTGGGTGTGGTAAAAATTAAAGAATCTCTGTAACCTGACCAGCACCTACTGTTCTACCACCTTCACGGATTGCAAAACGCAAACCTACGTTCATTGCAATTGGTTGATGTAATTCAACAGTTATAGCTAAGTTATCACCTGGCATTACCATTTCAACACCATCAGGTAAATTAATTGTACCTGTTACGTCTGTAGTTCTTACATAAAACTGTGGACGATAGTTGTTATGGAATGGAGTGTGACGTCCACCTTCTTCTTTTTTAAGAACATATACTTCTGCCTTAAATTTAGCATGTGGAGTTACAGAACCTGGCTTACAGATTACCATACCTCTTTTGATATCAGATTTTTCAATACCTCTTAATAAGATACCAACGTTATCTCCAGCTTCTCCTCTATCTAATATTTTACGGAACATTTCAACCCCTGTAATAGTAGAAGTTAATTTTTCAGCTCCCATACCAATAATATCAACAGCATCTCCTGTGTTTGCAACACCAGTTTCGATACGTCCAGTTGCTACTGTACCACGACCTGTAATTGTAAATACATCTTCAATTGGCATCAAGAAATCTTTATCAACTTCTCTTTGAGGTAACTCAATCCATGCATCAACAGCATCCATCAATTCCATAATTGAATCAACCCATTTTGCATCATTATTCAACCCTCCCAAAGCAGAACCAGCAATTACTGGAGTATTATCACCGTCATATTCATAGAAGTCTAACAATTCTCTAACTTCCATTTCAACTAATTCTAACAATTCTTCATCATCAACCATATCCACTTTATTCATGAATACAACCATTCTAGGAATACCAACTTGACGACCTAATAAGATATGCTCTCTAGTTTGTGGCATTGGACCATCTGTTGCAGCAACTACTAAAATAGCACCATCCATTTGAGCAGCACCAGTTACCATGTTCTTTACATAATCGGCGTGACCTGGACAGTCAACGTGAGCATAATGACGATTAGCCGTTGAATACTCTACGTGAGAAGTATTAATTGTAATACCTCTTTCTTTTTCTTCTGGAGCGTTATCAATTTGATCAAAATCCTTTACTTCAGAAAGTCCTTTTGAAGCTAATACAGTAGTAATAGCAGCAGTTAAAGTTGTTTTACCGTGATCTACGTGTCCAATTGTACCAATGTTAAGGTGTGGTTTGGAGCGGTCAAAATGTTCTTTTGCCATGATTATTAATTTTTAATTCTTAGTTATATATATAGTTATAGTGTTCATTTTTTCAGAGCCAATGACGGGAATTGAACCCGTGACCTCTTCCTTACCAAGGAAACGCTCTACCTCTGAGCTACACCGGCTTTTAAAAATTGAGCGAGAGACCGGGTTCGAACCGGCGACATTCAGCTTGGAAGGCTGACGCTCTACCAACTGAGCTACTCTCGCAATTTTTAAAATCAAATCCATGTTCTAGTTGGCTAAAACAATGGTGGTGAGAGAAGGATTCGAACCTTCGAAGCTTGCGCAGCAGATTTACAGTCTGCCCTCGTTGGCCACTTGAGTATCTCACCATTTTTCAAAGAACTGAAATTGAAATTCATCAATTTCTTTTCAAAAAAATCAAGCTCAAAAAAAATTGGAGCTTGTATTAAATTTTCGAGCCGATGGAGGGACTCGAACCCACGACCTGCTGATTACAAATCAGCTGCTCTAGCCAGCTGAGCTACATCGGCATTTCTGTTATAAAAACAGCCCGCTATTTCTAACGGACTGCAAATGTATAAAGTTTATTTTCTTTAAACAAACCTTTGTAGTTATTTTTTATTATTTTTTTTTAGACCTGAAATGAGCGTTGTTTTTCTTTGCGCTTATTCAACTGTCTCTTAAGTGAATCTACAGTTAGAGCAACACCTTCTTCAAAAGTTTTAGAAACTTTTTTTACAACAAAATCATTCCCTGGAACATTGATTTTTACCTCTACTATTTTATTTTCTTTTTCGCTTGTTTGTTGAACCTTTAAAAAAACCTCCGAATCTACAATCTTGTCATAGTATTTTTCTAATGATTCTACTTTCTTTTCTACAAATTCAACTAAATCTTTGTCTGCGTTGAAATTAACTGACTGCACAAATACTTTCATATTAAATCAATTTTTAGTGCTTCTTGGATGAGCACTGTTATACACTTCTTTTAATTTACCCAAACTACTATGGGTATATTCTTGTGTTGACGCTAAGCTAGAATGACCTAACAACTCTTTTACTGAATTAAGGTCAGCCCCTTCATTTAATAGGTGTGTGGCGAATGAATGTCGCAGCACGTGGGGGCTTTTTTTAACCTTCGAAGACACCGTACTAAAGTACTCATTTATTATTCTATAAACAAGAGTAGGATACAATTTCTTTTTCTTATCAGTCATAAAAAGAGCGTCAGAATTATCAACAATTAAATTACGTTCTTTTAAATAAATTTGAATCGAATCTTTTACTGATGGTAACAAAGGTACAATCCTTTCTTTATTTCTCTTCCCTAAAACCTTTAATGAATTGTTAAAAAAATCAACGTCTTGTACCTTAATATTAATCAATTCATTTCTACGAATACCGGTAGAATAAAATAATTCGACTATTAACTTGTTTCGAAGTGATTTAAAATCTGATTCTTCATTAATAATATTTATTACTGATATTATTTCTTTTTCTGAAAAAGGAACCTGAACTCGCTTAGAAACTTTTAATGCTTTGTGATTTATTAACGGGTTCTTTTCTAACTGTTTTGTTTTCTGCAAATATTTATAAAAGGTGTTTAAACTACTTACTTTTCTATTGACCGTCCTATTAGTTACATCTGAATCTACAAGATTTACAATCCAAGATCGAATTTGCGAATAGTTTACATCAACTAAATTATCATTATCATAATTGAGTTTGCAAAATTGCTGAAAAGATTTTAAATCATTTTGATAAGCTATTATGGTATGCTCAGAATATTTTTTTTCTAAGGATAAATATTCTAAAAATGATGTGATAAAATTGGGCATAAAAAAATCCGTTAAAAAACAAAATTACGAATTCTAACGGATTAAATATTATTATAAGGAATATTAACCTTGCTCTTCTTGAGTTCTTAATCTCTGTACATAAGCAGCTTTAATATTCTGTGCTCTCTTAACTACAGAAGGCTTATCAAATTGTTTACGTGAACGCAAATTTTTCATTGTTTTAGTACGATCAAATTTTCTTTTAAAACGCTTAAGCGCTCTATCGATATTCTCTCCTTCTTTTACTGGTATAATCAACATAACTTGGTTCCTCCTTTCTTTGTTCTCCTAATTTAATTTTAGGGTGGCGCAAAGATATAAACTATTTAACAATTGACAACCACTATTTTTAATTATTTTATGTTGCTGGTTTGTATTGTTTTTTATCAATCACCATTTTAGCAATTACTTCTTTTAAAATTTCAGAAGTGCCTCCACCAATTGGACCTAATCGACTATCTCTCAGCAATCTTGCTAATGGATAATCTTCTATATATCCATACCCACCTAATAATTGTAATGAATTATAAATAACCTCATCTGCCATTTTTGTGGCAGTTAATTTAGCCATACTTGCTTCTTTAACTACATATTCACCATCATTCAATCTTTTAGCTACCGAATAATTAAATTCTTTACACACTTCAATCTCACTTGCCATTTCTGCAACTGAGTGTCTTAAGGCTTGGAATTTATCAATTGATTTTCCAAAGGCTTGTCTTTCTGACATATATTGTATTGCATATTCTAAAGCAAACTCTGCTCTAGCATGTGCATTAACTGCCATAACCAAACGCTCTAACGCAAAATGTTGCATTATATATGGAAAGCCTTTCCCTTCCTCTCCCATCAAATTTTCAGCAGGAATCACCACATTATCAAAAGCGATCTCGCCTGTGTCAGAAGCTTTCCATCCTAACTTATTTAATTTGGTTGCTGAAATTCCATCTGTTTTTCTATCCATCACAAAAATGCTAATTCCCTTAGCTCCTAAATCAGGATTTGTTTTTGCAGCAACTACTAAATAATCAGAATAAACACCGTTGGTAATAAAAGTTTTTGAACCATTAATAATATAGGCATCTCCTTTTTTTACTGCTGTAGTTCTAATTCCAGAAACATCTGACCCTGCAAAAGGTTCTGATATACACAAACATCCAATCTTCTCACCATCGATACTCGGAGCTAGATATTCAGTTTTAATTCGATCATCACCTTCTTTATTTATATGAGTCATTGCCAAAAAAACATGTGCCCACATTGCGGCTGCAAAACCACCAGAATTTATTTTTTGTAATTCTTCTAAAAAGATAACTGTATAAAATAAATCGAGATTCATTCCACCATACTCTTCTGGTGAGTTTATTCCGAAGTAACCCATCTCACCAAACTTTTTCCAAATAAAGCGATCAATGGTTCCTGCTTTTTCCCACTCATCTATATAAGGAGTAACTTCCTTTTGTAAAAACTCTTTAAAACTTTGTCGAAACGATTCGTGTTCTTCGGTAAAATACATATTGTTAAAATGGGTTTGTGATGTGGTTTTCTTCTCAATTATTTAGCCTCCAAATATACGATGATTTTATCATATAATTCAAGCGGAAAACCCTCTATCAATTTCAATTCTTCAATTGATTGTAATTCAGCAACTTCATCTCTATAGTCAAAAATCTTCTTTGTAAGTTCGTAATCTATGTAGGGTAAACGCAATACTTCTTTAAACGTTGCAGTATTCACATTTAGTTTTTTGAAAGTTGGTTTTGACAAAACTGTATAGCGCTCTAAAACTCGGTCAATTACTTCAGGGGTTAACCCATAAACTTCACTCAATTGATCATCAGAAATGAAGCCATTTAATGAAGCTCTAAACTTTACAATTCTCTCAGATAACTTTTCGCCAATCCCATATATTTCTTTTAACTGAATTGCAGTTACTAAATTCAAATCTTGCTTTTCAATTGTTATGTTATTTTTCTTACCTATATATACATCCTTTTTCTTGGTAGATTTATTTTTAACTACTACCCAATCTGGAAATTTAAAATTTGGTGACATAACTGCGAGTAAACTATCCGAAACTCCTGTAACTTTTTGAAAGTGTTTTGCAGAATTAATGTACTTACCATCTGCTCGATGTTTTAATAGCTTATTAATTTCTTTAGTTGACATCCCTAATTGATAGCCTTTATAATCTGTAATAAAACTTGGATTGTATGGATATATTTTTGGTTTTCTCTTTTCAATCTCGATTGATTTTAAAGAATCTATTTGAAGTTGAAAGCTTGCTATTTCTTCTAATGGCAATTCTGTAAGCTCACCAGGTTTATTAACTAACGGAAGTCCAAAGAAATAAATTCCTTGTAACAAGATGATAAGCCCCAACAAAAAGAAAATCCCATTTCGTTGGCGTTTGTTATACCAAAAATGGGATTTTAATTTTTTCATTATGTTATTGTTACATTAACTCTTCGCTTTAATTGCAGCCATATATTTATTCAATTCTTTCTTCACTTTTGGCGCTAATAAAACGATACCAATCATGTTAGGGACCATCATCGCAAATATCATAGCATCAGAAAAATCAATCACAGCTCCTAAACTAGCTGCAGAACCAATTACAACAAAAACACAAAATAAAATTTTATATGCATATTCCATTTTTTTAGATCTACCGAATAAATAAGCCCATCCTTGAAAACCGTAGTAAGACCAAGAAATCATTGTACTAAATGCAAATAATACAACAGCAACAGTTAGCACGTATGGGAACCAAGATATTGCCGATTCAAATGCACCTGATGTTAATAAAATTGCTTGTGCATTATTTAAACCTGAATTTTCTGTAACTACATTACCTGTAATAATCAATACCAAAGCTGTCATAGTACATACAACAACTGTATCGATAAATGGTTCTAACAATGCAACCATACCTTCAGATGCTGGGTATTTAGTTTTTACTGCAGAATGTGCAATAGATGCTGAACCAACACCTGCTTCATTAGAAAATGCCGCACGTCTAAATCCTTGTACCAAAACTCCTATTACTCCACCAGCCATTCCTTCAGGACTAAATGCCCCATTAAAAATTTCAGAAAATGCCCATCCAATTAAATCATAGTTTGCAAAGATTACAAACAAAGAAGCAGCTACATAAATCACTACCATAAAGGGAACAATCTTATCAGTCACTTTGGCTATCTTTTTGATCCCTCCTATAATTACAATTCCAACAAGAACTGCCATTATGATTCCAAACAACCAACCTTTACCGTGAAAGAAAGAAGCTTCTCCACCAGTAATATTTTCTACTAATTGAAATGCCTGATTTACCTGAAACATATTTCCACCACCAAAAGAACCTCCAATTACAAAGACAGCAAATAATACTGCCAATACTTTTCCTAATTTTTCTAATCCTTTTGATTTTAATCCTTTAGTTAAATAATACATCGGACCACCATATACTGTTCCATCTGCTTCAATATCTCTGTATTTAACCCCTAATGTACACTCAACAAATTTTGATGCCATTCCTAAAAAACCTGCAACAATCATCCAGAATGTTGCTCCTGCACCACCAATTGAAACAGCAATTGCAACTCCTGCAATATTTCCTAAACCAACGGTTGCTGATAAAGCTGCAGTCAATGCCTGAAAATGAGAGACCTCACCTTCATGCCCTTCTACAGCAATTGTTTCTATAGCATCACCACCTGGTGTTGAATCTCCAGCAGCATTCATAGATTCGTGATGATCTATATCATCGTATTTACCTCTTACTATATTAATAGAAGTCATTATCCCTCTTATATTAATAAGTTTAAAGTAGATTGTAAAATACAATGCTCCTAAAATTAATGGGAACAATACCCAAAAAACTTTTATACCTCCTCCGAAATCAATTTGATAAAAAATTAATTCAACAAACCAACCTGTAGCATTACCAAAAACCTCATCTATCTGTTGATCTATTCCTTTTTCTTGAGCAAATGTAAATAACGGTGCCACAAAAAAAAGTAGCGCTAGAAGTTTTTTATTCATAATAAAGTTGGGTAATTTTAATTTAGTTAGAATTTTATTCATCGCAATATCATAAAAAAATGATGCATCATCAAATTTTTTAACACATTCCTTAAAACATGGTTTGCAATTTGCTTACCTGTTCTGGCCTTCCTAAAACAATCAATGTAGAGCCTTTAATGAGTTTTGTAGAAGCATCTGGATTTACAATATATTCGTTGTCTGGAGTTTTAAAACCAATTACCGAACATCCTGTTAATTTTCGCAAATCTAAATCTAATATTGATTTATTGATATATTCTTGAGATAGCTCATCTACCCAAATCTCTTTTAGGTTTGATGAACATTCTCCTTCTATTGAAAGCATATCTACAAACTCGATAATGTCTGGAGTTACAACTAAAGAAGCCATATGATCTCCACCTATCTTATCGGGCATGATAACATTATCTGCTCCAGCAATTTTCAATTTCTTTTTAGAAGACTCATCTGAAGCTCTACTAATAATAGTCAAATCTTTATTCATTTGTCTTGCAGATAAAACAATGAACAAGTTATCAGCATCCGACGGCAAAGCTGCTATTAAATTTTTTGCGTTTTCAATTCCAGATTTTTCCAAAACAGCATCGTCTATTGCATCTCCATTCACATGAATACGCCCATCTTCTTCAAGTTGTTTTATTGTGTTCTTATTCTTTTCAATAACAACACATACCTGACCAAACCTAGTAAGCTTTGCAACTGATTGCTGTCCATTTCTACCATATCCACAAACAATAGTGTGTTGACTTAATGAATTGATTTGTTTTTGCATTTTTTTTAGTTTTAATTCTTTAAAAAAAGTTCCTAAGGCAATATTTTCAGACAATATTTTTAACACATAACCATATAAACTTACACTTAATATAATAAGAAATATGGTAAATAACTTTCCTTCTGTAGACAATTGATGTATTAACCCAAAGCCAACGGTAGAAACCGTGATTACGGTCATATAAAGAGCATCTACAAATGAGTCACCAGAAATTAGCATATAACCTACTACTCCTGTTAGTACTACAGCAATAAGTAAAAAAAATGCAATAAATAATTTTTTCTTTATATCATTCATAAGTCAAATACTGAGCTACGTTTTGTATATACCATATCTTTTAATTTTAATAAAAAGGCGAGCGTTAAGTAGATTCCAAACGACAAGCCAACCGTTACAAATGAAATATAAATAAAAAACAACCTAACATTGGTTGCTCTCATTCCTAGTCTATCGGCAAAGCGCGAAGACACATCAAAACCATGTCGTTCAAAATAATGCCTGATTGAATGTATTAGTTTCATGTCTTCTTATTTATTCACTTTTAATAGTCACCTACTGTTCGCTATTAATCATACCACCTTTTGTAAACTTTTTAGTATGCTCGTTTCATGTGCTTAAATTCAAAACGCAAGATAGTAAAATTTGTTCGTGTCAACATTTTTTAATCAGCAATTTCTTACACAATTCTATTGCCTAGAATTGTAACAAAAGTTACTGTAACCTCTTACTTAAGCAATTACCTTGCTCAAAATTAAAATTT
>JAQRMW010000169.1 GCA_028599075.1 Urechidicola sp.
TATTTTTTCTACTTTGCACATTAACTCGATGCTGTACAAATAGCTGAGGGTTGTAATCAATCTCCCAGCCTTTGTTAAATAATTTAAAAGATGCAAACTCCTCTTCTCCATAAAACACAAACCAATCAGGGTAATTTGGGATATCATTCCAAGCTTTCATGTTCCACACATGGCCGCAACCAACAAAGCCTCTAACTTGTTCTATTTCCTCATTTGTTTCAGTGTAGTTAGGCAATTGTTTTCCCCAAAAAATTCTACAAGCTATCACAGCACATTTTTGATTTGTAATAAAATACTTTTCAATAATCTCTAATGGGTTCTCAGTTATGAAGTGTGCATCATCATCTAAAGAGATCGCATATTTAGCAGTCGTTAATTCTAGTAATCTATTTCTACTAAATATTAAACCTTTACTTTTTTTATTCTGAATTATTCGGATTGTAGGGTAATTTCCTTTTACAAAATTAAATGTGCTGTCTTTAGAGCCATCATCGCATATAATACATTCTACATCATCACGTTGAATTAGATGATTGATTTTTTGAAGTGTAAACTTCAAATCTTCTTTTCTGCTTTTTGTTGTTATGAGTATAGAAAATGTTTTCATTAATTTAGAGAATTTATTACCTCTTCTAAATGATAATGTGAAACATAATGTTCTAAATCTTTTCTATCCAACTCTAAATCGTTTGGATTCTTAAGCCATAGCTCATATAAGTGTTGAATCATTTTTGCAATATCAGCTACATTATCAACTTCGGCATGATATTGATAATCGCTTCCTAATAATCTTTTTGTCTCACTTTTATTTGGCGCTAATAAAAGTATTGGTTTATTTGCCATTACGCAATGCGGAAATTTACCTGGTAAAAAAGGACTTATTTCAGCCTTAGATTCTAAAATCACATTTACCGAAGTGAATTTTTGCATACAATAAACTTCATTGAAAGGTATATTACCATTGCTAATATATAGTTCTGGTATTTGATTATTGTAATAAAACAACATTTCTTTATGGTAATTAGCATTTCCTAAGAGAATTAACTTTGCATCTTTTTTTGCCTCAGGATTATTTTTTAGAAACAATTGAAATCCTTCAATCAATCCTTTTGGAGAACGTTGTTTCATTAGGTTTCCGGCATGTAGAATATTAAATTTATTTTCATCAAAATAAGGTGGGGAAAAAAATCTTTACAATTAACATCAAAATTTTGATGAGGAATTACAACTCCTGTTTTTAAAAAATTTGGGAAATGACCTCCCATCCATTCTTTTAATAATTGACTTGGAAACCCAGAATATCTAGCCTTTTCAGAAACTTTTCTAAAGAATTCCTCTTTTTGCTTATAACCAGGTTCAAACCAATCATAAGGTTTTGGATAACAATGAAACGGATATGGATCATGCACATAAGCCAACCACTTATCGTGTAATTGTGGGGATTTCAATAGTGCATAATGTGCTCTAAAACTAGCCCCTTTACTTAAAGTAATTACTAAATCACAATCATCAACTTTGGTATTGATGAATGATTTTATACTATTTGCGTCATTAAAAAAAGTAAAAGAAAATCCGAATAGATTTTCTAATGGTTTAGAAAAATTAATTTTAAATACTCGTTGAACAACTCTTTGAAATCTGCTTAAAAAGTAAAAGATTCTTTTCTTTAATTGAAAAGCAAGGAATACCTTTTAATTGTATTTCTTTTCTTGTGTAGTGATAAACAGCTAAATCATAACCAATTATTTTCAAGTTTTGAATTAAAGCGACATTAACTTTAGACCCACTACTATCATCAACATCGATTGATTCAACAATTACAGCTATTTTTTTTACAGTATTCAAAAAGGTGTATTTTTAACGATTCGACTATAATTTTTCCATAGTGGAAAAAGCATAAACTTGAATTGTAAATATAGTCTTTCAGAAAAATTACTCTTTCTCTTTTCTAAAATATGTTTTAGGAGCTTTCTATCTCTAAACCCAATAGCCAACCCCACGAAATAATTAAATAGATATTCTGATAATAAATTTTTTGATATCAAATTATCTATAATTAAACGTATCGCTTCTTTTTTAGAGTTTACTCGAATTGGATTTTCTGACCAAAATTCACTTGTGTTAGAATTTATATGCTTTCTATTATAGTATAGTACTTTACCTATTCTAGCACCCTTAACATTTGTACTTAATATACGCTGATATAACTCCCACTCCTCAGCATACAGTAAATTTTCATTAAATATATTATTTACAAAACACTTCTTTCTCCACATAACCACACAAGAAGACAAAGAGTATTTACCAACAATCATATCTTCAAGTGCATTCTCATTATTTAACACAACATCATAATTATTATTTAAATCAAATTCATTTTTGCTAAAATCACCTTCAAATGATTTTTTTATATACGAACAAAAATCAACATCCTTATTAGTGATGGCATACACACAAATCTTTAAATTATCTGGATGTACAATATCATCATCATCAAAAAAAATAATCGTATCTCCTGTTGCTATAGATAAACCATAATTTCTACTTCCTGGTAAACCTTTTATGTGTTCCTTACCTCTTTGTTTATAAATAAATCGTTTGTCATTTAAAAATGGAATAACAACATCTAGGGTATTGTCATTACCGCCATCATCAACAATGATGCATTCCCAATTGGTATACGTTTGATTTTGAATAGAATGCAAAGACTCTTCAATAAAATGTGCTCTATTGTAGGTTGCCATAACAATCGAAACTTTCAATTCTCTCATAATAGGCACTTTTTAATATACTTTAAAGTTGCTTTTTTACTGAATGATTTATAAAATAATAGCGATTTATCCTTCATTAACACCTCTAATAAAGACTTCATATTATGGTATTCTTTATTATTGATTAATTGCTTGCGAGCAACTAAGAATAGACCTGATTCAATTTTATTTATATCTAAACCAAAGCTTTCAAGTTTAAATAAATCATTCTTTATTATTTTATTATTTTTAATATATCCAAATATTGATATTTTTTCTCCTAATAAATTTTTAACACAAAAGGACTTTGTTATTTCATTCCAAAACATTTCTTTGCCCAACTTATCAAACATCTTAACTGTAGATAATTGATGCTTTTGTTTCGCTATACCATCCTTATAAACTTTATGTGTAAGACTCGACTCATGCAAACGGTATTGGTATAAATTATCATTTACATGAAAAAATTTAAATCTGATTGATGCTCGCAACCAAAAATCATAATCTTCTAACAAAAAAAGTGAATCATCATAACCGCTCAATTTATCAAATACTTCTTTTTTATATAAAAATGATGCACCTACTTTATTTCCAAATACTAGATGTTCTGTTGGCCCTGCATCATGAGTTCTTTTTAAACTCCCATCAGCAAGAATGATATCATAATTAGAATAAACTATATCCGCTTTATTTTTTTTTAGAGACGTTACGAGTACTTTTAAAAAATTATTTTTCAAAATATTATCATCAGATGTCCAAGTAATGTATTCTCCAACTGCTTTTTTATGGCCAATATTTAAACTTTCAGGTAATTTTTTGTTTTCTTTATTATCTATAATAATTATTCTCGAATCCTTGGCAGCATAACTTTTAGCTATACTCAATGACCCATCAGTTGAACAATCATTTACAATTATTAATTCAAAGTTTTGGCAAGACTGATTTAAACAACTTTCTATTGCCTCTGATAAAAAAAGTTCTCCATTATAAACGGGTAGTATGATACTAATTATCTCATTGACCATCAATTCAAAATTTAGATTTAACCCTGTCTATTATTTTAAAATAAAAAGCAACGGCAGGTGAACTCTTCCAGATTTGCCTCTTAAAAAACAATTTGTTATCATCAATTAGTTCTGGATATTTTAATTTTGTTTTGATATACATATGCTCCTTAGCTCTTTGAACAAATAAAGAATTATCTTCTCCTATTTCATTCATTATGTGGCTATTTATCATTTTCCAACTTTCTATTGCCGCTTTATTTTTTTCATAACTATCAAAAGCACTTGTGTTATCTCCATTATTAAACCTGTAATAAGCTACTGTTTTAGGTTCAAAAATAATTGATGCGCTATTTAACAATACTCTACAAAAAAACTCTCCATCTTGATTAATAATTAATTTTTCATTCCAGGAACCAGCCTCTATAATAACCTCTCTTTTTGTAAGGTATACATGTGATGGGAAATAACCACCATATTTTCCAAAATTTTCCAAAATGCTTTTAGGTGAATCAAAATTTTTATAATAATGCTGATTTTCTTTAACTACTGCATCATTTAAATTATTCTCAAACCTACCCCATTTACAAGTAGCAATATCACTTTCGTTTTTTACTAACAACAAAACTTGTGTTTCTAACTTATTTTTTGAAATTAAATCATCCGAATCAATAAATTGAATATATTCTCCTTTACTCAACTCAAAACCATAATTACGACATGCATTAGCGCCTTTTGGTTTGTTATCTGGGCGATTATGGTATTGAAATCTAGAATCATTTTCGCAATACTTTTTTAAAACTTCATCAGTATTATCTGTAGAACCATCATCAACAATAATACACTCCCAGTTTGTATAGGTCTGAGCTAAAACAGAATCTAAAGTTTCACCTATAAGATGAGCTCGGTTATAGGTTGGAATTATGATTGATATAAGTGGATTATTCATCTTATAAGTAATGGCTTCCTTTTTGTTTATTGGTTTTTCTGCTTTCTAAAATTTCTTTTTTTATACTTTCAATCAATTCAATTTCTTTTCGGTAATAAATTAGGTTCAAGATAGTTTAGGGAAATTTATATCTTTGTAAATTATTGAGAAACAATGAAGAACAAGTATATTTTCCGTTCCCGAATTTCTGAGAAGAAATTTAGACAAATTTTAA
>JAQRMW010000017.1 GCA_028599075.1 Urechidicola sp.
TATCAACTCCAAAACCTGTTTTACCGCTGGCATGAATTACCTCTTCGGGGTCACAGCCTAATAAATCAACAATATCATCGGTTACTTCTTCTGGATTTGCAGAGGGTAAATCTACTTTATTCAACACCGGAATAATCTCTAAATCATTCTCTAATGCCAAGTATAAATTAGAAATTGTTTGTGCTTGAATGCTTTGAGCAGCATCAACAATTAATAACGCTCCTTCGCATGCAGCTATAGAACGAGAAACTTCATAAGAAAAATCTACGTGACCAGGAGTGTCAATTAAATTTAGTACATATTCTTGCCCTTCAAATGTATATTCCATTTGGATAGCGTGAGATTTTATAGTAATGCCGCGTTCGCGTTCTAAGTCCATACTATCTAGTAGCTGATCCTTTTTTTCACGGTCAGTAACTGCGCCAGTAAAATCTAACAGTCTGTCGGCTAGTGTACTTTTACCGTGATCGATATGTGCAATTATGCAAAAATTTCTAATGTGCTTCATCTAATATTTTCCTTCTATCAATAATTTGCAAATATACTTTATTAAGTAAGAGTTAAGTAATTGTTTTTTTGAAATGTTTTGGAAGATGATTTTAAGGATATAACAAATGTAGTGAAGTTAGCTCAATTTAAAAAACAGATTTTTTGTTAACTTAACAAAGTTCATTGTCAGCAAATTTTGTCTTTCCCGCGAAAGCGGGAATCCATAGTATATTTGTTTTAAGAAAATCTGTATTGGTGCATTGAGGTGAACTAAGGTGCATTAGGGGGGCTTTGATAGGTTTTGCTATGGAGTAAAGGTTAAGGAGCTATTAAACTTGACCCGTCCTAAAATAACTATACAAGTTAAAATTAAACAAATACATTATTGCAGTTTTGTTATATATAAACAGATATTTAGGCTAATTACATGAATTTTTCACACCAAAACAAAAAAAAAATGAATTATATGTAGTTTTGTAATTTTTAGTTTTTTTATATTTGTTCTGCTGTGAAACCCAATTCCTACTAATTTGTAAATGCAACTTTTTAATAAAAATTTGCGATAAAATGTATGTGCTTAAAATAATAGTGTGTTGTAAAAGATGCTATTAAAATTGGTGTATAAAAGATATAATTATCCAAAAACAAGAGAAATGGCTTTATAAAAATAAAAAAAGAAAGACCACCTACAAGGTAGGCAATCTTTCAATACATAAATTAAACAATCACCACAATCATTTAATTTAAAAACATGAAAAAGTTAATAACTTTACTACTGGTATTTACAATAAGTATTTGTAACAGCCAAAACACTTATTTAGAACATCAAATTACAGCAACTACATCGTACCTTGGTCAATATGCCACGGTAAAATTAACCATAGACGATGCAAATAATGACAACGAAATAACACATCCACTAATTGTTGCCGAAGGCTTTGATGTGGGTGTTGTTATAAGTCCTGAAAATGAGTTCGGTCTCTATGACTATAATGATTTTAGAGGTAATGTGTTTAAAGGTGGAAGTGATTTAAAATCATTAATTTATAATACAACTAAAGACTACGACATCATTTATGTAGATTGGAGTAATGGGGTAGATTATTTACAACGCAATGCCTACGCTTTAGAAGAAGTTATAAACTGGGTAAATAGCGTAAAACAAGGTAATGAGCCAAATGTAGTATTGGGGCAAAGCATGGGTGGTGTTATTGCACGCTATGCTTTGGCAGATATGGAAGAGCAAGGGGTAAACCATGATACTCGGTTGTTTATTAGCCACGATGCACCACAACAGGGTGCAAATGTACCAGTGAGTATTCAGTTTATGGATAGGCATATACATAATTTATACTTGCAAATATCCAATACGTTGTTAGGAAGTTTAGTTACTGTACCAATTGTCGATAGTTTTTTGAATACAGATTTTTTATCATTGTTAGATGCACCAGGGTCAAAGCAATTAATAAGCAATTTTGCAAATATAAATTATACGATTGATACAACAGAGCATGATGCTTTTTATAATGAATTAAATAATAAAGGACTTTCTGGTAGTGGTGGTTATCCAATAAATTCTAGAAATATTGCAATTAGTAATGGTAGTGAATGCGGTACGATTCAAGACTTTAATCCTGGAGATGATTTGGTAAAATATTACGAGGGTGAAACGCTTTCATTTTTAGACGGTATTGGTAGTATGAGCGTATTAACTCTTGGTGCTTTAGCAGCAGATTTATTTGGAGAGTTAGATTTAATAGGATTGAATACTTTGTCAATAATTCCAGGTCAGTCTAGTTATGATGTTGATGTACAGGCAAAATCGTTGTCTTACAATAGTGGAAGTCAAATTTACAAAGGAAAAGTGTCCTATACCAAAAAAATACTTTGGTTTATTAATGTAACGGTAAAATATTACTGATGTTCAAAAAAACCAACCAACTAATATATTACCATTTGATACTTATGGTGGCGGTTATTTTAGTACCACTCAATTTGTAAACGGTAGTGTTAGTTTACCTGTGGGTCTTTTTATTAGAGATAAATTTAGCTTTATACCTACTGCTAGTGCATTGGATATTGGCAATGGAAATTCGAATTTAGGCGATACAGATTATTTACGTTCTTACGTTGGAGCAAATCCACCAAGTGCTCCAAAAAACAGCCCTTTTGCAAACTTTTCTACTGAATTTGATAAATACAATCCAAATACTCATAATAAAAAACATATTTCTTTTAATACAAGAAACGGAGACTGGTTAGCAACAGAATTAACAGCAACAAATATTGAATATACAGATTGCTCCGCCTTTTGCTCAAATGCAAGAATAACAGGAAGCACTAATTTGTGTACTTCGGCAACCTATTCGGTAACAAGTCAGGCAGATACAGTTACTTGGTTTATAACAGCAGGGTCTAATTTAGTAACTACAAGTTTAAACGGAGACCAAATAGTTTTACAAGCAAACCCAAATAGTAATGGTGATGTAACTTTAAACGCAACCTATTCTAATAGTAAATGTGGTACTGCAACGGTGTCTAAAACAATAAAAGTAGGGTCGCCTACTTTTCCGTCAACACAAATGACAGGAGATGATACTCCATTAATGGGTTCGTATAAAACCTATTCTGTTCCTACTGCAATTGGTGCATCTAAGTATTCTTGGTATTTTGATGTTGGTGGTGTAACTGGTACTTCTATAGCGGGTTGGGAAATACAAACAGGACAAGGAAGTAAAACAATTAATGTAAAAGTAGGAAATACTGGTTTAGCAGTGGTTGTTTGTAAAGTCAGTAATGTTTGTGGCAGTGCCTATAAATATAAGTATGTCACTGTTGGTAGTACAGGTGGTGGTGGCGGAGATCCTGACCCTTGTGAACCACAAATGATAGTTTCTCCAAACCCAAGTCAAGGAGGTGTAATCAGTTTAGTGATAGAGCCGCCGACAGACCCTTGCGATGGAATTCAAACAAAAGTGAAAACAAAAAATACAGTTGAAATTTACAATGTATTTGGTGGGCAAGAATTTAAAAGTGATTTCTCTACAAATAAAATACAGCTAAAAAGTTTGCATCTAAAAACAGGAGTGTATGTTGTACATGTTACAACTTCAACAGGAATTACCAAACAACAAACTATTGTTGTAGAGTAAAATTAAAGATTAAATTGAAATATAGAAGGTTAGTGTTTTTTTAATGCTAGCCTTTTTCTATGCTTTTTTCTGATTTAAAACGAAGTAATAGAAAAATATTAAAGTATAGTGAAAAGTTTATTCTGATTATATTATATCCCTACAAGGTCTCCAAGACCTAGCAGGAGAGATGAAGTAAAATTTAAAATCTAAGGTATATTAAATAGATTGCTTCTTCACTTTTGCAAAGTTTATCGTAAAGACGTAAATCCACTACAAGTTTCTCCCCTTTGGGGAGATTAAGAGGGGCCTTTAATCCACCCACTCAGCAATAAAAAGATTGGTGTCGTGTGTACCGTGGTTATTTCTATTTGACGAGAATATCAATTTTGTACCATCAGGAGAAAACATTGGGAATGCATCAAACACAGCATCATAGGTTATTTGTTCTAAATTTTGCCCATCAATATCAATCATAAATAGATTAAATCCGTCATGTTTTTCTTTGTGATGATTGGTAGAAAAAATTATTTTCTCTCCAGAAGGATGAAAAAACGGAGCCCAATTAGCAGAGCCTAAATCAGTGATTT
>JAQRMW010000170.1 GCA_028599075.1 Urechidicola sp.
TTAGATAATTTCCAGTCTCGATTATCTTTTATTCCATACTTTGAATAAATTTCATCATTTGAGAGTTCCTTATTCTTTAAATCAAGTGCTCTTTTTCTAATTTCCTCTTGATTAAAATCAACGGCAAAACCATCTCTATGAGTTTGAAAACCCATAACATTCGTTTGAAATAATTCGGTTGGGTTTATTCCTTTATTGTAATTGATATAAAGTTTTTCGTCAATATCTTTGAACAAATAACTATTCTTAAATGGTTTGACAGTTTTAAAATCAATTGATTTTAATGTGTTTTCAGAAAGAAAGTCATATTTAACATCTCGTTTTCCAAACAAATCATAGAGTAAAACTTCCCCTAATTCATTTGGTTTCTTTTTTCCTGTTTTTACAAAAACATTAATTGAAACTCCTTGTTCAATATCAAATACATTTACATCCGCAGAGCCATCAGGTGCAGTCTCTTTTTTCTTGTTGTTTCCGTGTAAATCAATTGTATAAACCTTATCGTATGTCTTTAGTAAATGCCAACGCATTCCTCTAAAAGTAGGATTGTCCAAAAAACCGTGAGGATTAATAAAAGCCAAAACACCACTTCCATTTTTTTCAATGAAATGCTGTCCATAACGTAAAAACTTTACATAATCATCATTGATGAATTTTGAGTTTTGCTCTTTTAGTTTTTCTTTTCCTCCAGGCTCTTTTTTGTAGTCTTGCATTAAGTCCATAATCCAATCTCCTTTATTAGCACTTTCGCCACTATAAGGAGGATTACCAATAATGCACATTACAGGAGTATCACGTTTTATGTGATTTGCTTCATTTGCTTCACTACTTAACCAATTAGCAAATAAAGTTCCTGTGTCTGGATGGTACTCTTCTAAACTATTAGTCAGGTAAACTCTTGTTCGTTGGTTGGTAGTGGCTTTAAATCCAGTTTCTTTTAGCAATAAATCTAATTGTAAATGAGCCATTGCATAACTTGCCATTAGCAATTCAAAACCGTTTAAACGAGGGAGTAGATGGTTTTCCACATAACCGCTCCAAATCCCTTCCTGTCCTTTAAATTTTTTATTTACGTGTTTTATTACTTCTGCTAAAAAAGTTCCTGTTCCTGTGGCTGGGTCAAGAATTTGGACTTTATGTACTTCTTGTTCCATTTGTTTGTAGCCAGTTGTAGAACGCTTGTCAGGAGTTTGTGTATTTACAGTAATTTTTGTTTTAGAAGTGTCTGCCAAACCTTGTGGCAAATCAAATTCTGTTTTTAGAATATCATCAACTGCACGAACAATGAAATTGACAACTGGTGCAGGAGTGTACCAAACGCCTCTTGCTTTTCTTAGCTTTGGGTCATATTCTGCTAAGAAAGTTTCATAAAAATGGATAATTGGGTCTTCCATTTTTGTAGTCTTTCCATAATTTTTTAGAATTTCTTCAACATTACAGGCTAAAAATATTTCGGTAAGATTATCTACAATCCATTTAATTCGGTCATCAATATCTGGTCCAGCTATGTAGCCAAACAATTTTCGTAAAAACGGATTTGATTTAGGAATCAACTCAGCAGCTTCTTGTCTGCTAAATGTATCTAAAGTTGGGTCGTGCAAACGTGCAGCAAACATTCCGTAAGCAATGGTTTGAGCATAAACGTCTGCAAATCCTTTTGGTGTAATGTCGTGAATCAGAATACTTTTAAAAGCAGTCATTTGCTCTTTCAAAGTACTATCTTCTTGATTGTCTTCATCACTGGTCAAAGCCTTTTCAATAACATCAGAAAGAAGGCGGGCTTTGCCCGCCATCATTTCTGCTAATTTTTTTGAGCTTTTTATGTTTTGTCCAATGTGTGTACAAAAGTCTTTGATAAGATTTTCAAACGTTGCAAAATTTTGAGGTAGTGCAACAATTCCCTTTTCAGTTATTTCTGCAATAGCGATTTTAGTAACAAATTCTCCGTCATTGTATAAATGAAAATCTATGTAATCTGTAAAAATCAGATTGTCTAATGATGCTTTGTATCGGTCAAATTGTTCTTTGTTTACCGACTTCTTTTTTCCTTCAAGGTCTTTGTCTCCAATATCTTTTGCTTCAATAAATCCTACAGGAATATCTTTTTTAGTCAAGATGTAGTCAGGTGCTCCGCAAGATTGTCTTTTCGGTTCGTTGGTAGCTCTAACTTCAGGCACTAAACTTTCAATAAGTTGTTGCAAGTCGCCTCTAAAAGTATGTTCAGTAGCGTTTCCGAGTAAATATCTCTGATTTATGTTATCTATGTAATTTTCTATTGTCATATTTCAATTTTCATTATTCTCGGTGAGCGGTGGCAAAAAATAGCTCTTTTGGTTTTTTAGCGTTTTGTCTGTGTGTCGGCAAAAAACCAAATGTGCTATTTGTGCGGCTGCCTCTTTTTCGAATGAAGCCCAACGGTTTGTGTATGATTAGTTGTGGATTGGCAGTTTTGTTTGGCTTTCATACCGAGTGTGCCGACATCTAACCGCAAAGTTACTGGAGGCACTTTTTAGGCCAAACACAAACTGTGACAACGAATTTTTCATACTTTTTTCTAAAGTTTAAATATAGTTCTTATTTTCTTTTTAGTTACAAAACCACAATTAATTATACACGGTGTTGCCATTTCGTTGTTTTTTATTATTCTGTTTTGAGTGAAATTCTTTCCAATTGTTATTCCTACAATGTTAATATTCTATTTACTAATCTTTCTT
>JAQRMW010000171.1 GCA_028599075.1 Urechidicola sp.
ATAATTATTTTTAGCCCAATATT
This sequence comes from Urechidicola sp., assembly GCA_028599075.1. Taxonomy (GTDB): domain Bacteria; phylum Bacteroidota; class Bacteroidia; order Flavobacteriales; family Flavobacteriaceae; genus Urechidicola. The sequence goes on from JAQRMW010000171.1 coordinate 24, forward strand.
TACTCAAAAAATAGTGCCGCTCTCCCCAACCAGATTCTAGTGTTCCAGCTGTTTGATTAAATATCCATATTTTTTTTGACATTGGTTAATTATTTTTGATCTTTGAAATTACAGCTTTAAACTTTCCGTTTTCTTCTTTCGGGATTTCATCCAAATATTTAAATAAGATAGTAATTTCTCCCAGTTGACTATTCAATCGCTCACAAATAATAAGTTCATTCTTCTTATCAAACTCTGTTTCAACTACCATATTAATTTGTATCGCATTCAATGAATTTTGAATGACTTGTGCTGCCTTTAAATGTTCAATATCAATAAAAATACCATGAAAGCGTACCATTTTCTGTCCTGCTTTACCAACAATAATATCTTCAACCCTACCTTCAATTTCATCAATTTTTAACATTGTGCTATCTTGGGCTTTTGATATTTTTACACGATCTCCAATTCTGTATCTAATCAAAGGCTGGTCGAAATTAATTAGTCCTGTTGCTATGATTTCTCCTATTTCTCCATTTTTAACAGCTATCCCGTGCTCATCAACAACTTCCATAATACCTGTGTCTGGGCTGAAAAGAAGTTGATTCTCATCATTTTCAGAAATTAACCCACAAGCCTCTACTCCACTATACGCATCAAAAACTTTGCATTTAAAAGCTTTAGAAATGACTCCTCGCATATTTGAGGTTAGCTTTTCACTCGATGTTAAAACAGCCAGTAACGTAGGGGCATTAATTTTTAACTTTAAAATAAATTCTGCTAAAATATAGATACTCATAGCGTAGCCTACAAGATATTCAACTTTGTATTTTACCAAACCGTCCACATAATTTTGTGTAGTTTTCTCTGACAAATGATAGGCTGAAAAGTAGGTTTGCTTTTCCGCTGCATTGTATCTAAAATACGGAGCTTTAGCATTTGCAGCAGGTAAAATTCTTCGTCCACCTATCATCCCTCTTGCCATTTTATAATTGACTCCTGCCCAATTACGAACTCTTAGCTCATAAGCCGCATTCCAATATTGGTGAAATTCTTTAGAAAAATAAACAGAGATCGGAGTTCCTGTACTCCCACTACTCGAGTAAAACTTTCCTTTCGATTTATTATTTGATAATAATGTTGACTTTCCAAATTGTCTCAACTCTTCTTTTTCTAAATATGGTAGACTAGGTAGATCGGATAATTTAAAATTCTCAAAATCTTTTAATGAAAATCCTGCATTCCTGTATTTAGATGTATAAAAAGGAACTGTTTTAAAAACGTGTATTAATAAAGCTCTAAGTTGTTCTGTTTGGTATTCTTCCCATTGTTTGGTAGAATAATCTTCTCTTGATTTAAAATCATACAATGCTTTTTTAAACATGGCCCCCAATCTCCTATTTTTCCAATAATACCCATAGGTTGAAATCAAGGCGTTTTGTAATGCCACTGGACTTTTAGCGTATATTTTCTGAATTTTTTTTTGCATTACTTCAACAAATTTATCCATTTGCTTTTTACTTGAGACCAGCCGAAATTTTCAACTTTTTTCCTCGCATTCAGTGTTAAGTTGATAGCTTTCAAATGGTTATTCAATAAATCAACAATAGCATTTGTCATTCCATCAACATCACCTTTACTAACCAAAATTCCATCTACCTCATTATCAATTAAAAAAGGCAACCCTCCAACATTGGTAGAAATTATTGGCATACCTAATGCCATAGCTTCTATAACACTTAAAGGAGTATTATCTACATTTGTTGTATTGATAAATATGTCAAAGTCTACTGATAATTTATGCCACTCTTCTTTAGATAGTATCCCGGTAATATTGATATGCTCTTTTAAATTCAATTCTGAAATAAGTTGTTTTGTCAACTCAAATGAATCATCTTTAATTGGCCCCACCATTGTAAGGTTTGCTTTAGGAATATCCTTTTTTAAAAGCTGTAAAACTTCAACTGCCATTTGTGGGTTATACGTGCTATCAAAAGCTCTTACCCATAAAATATTTGGGTTAATAATTGTTCTCTCCTTAAATTGATACTCTTCAATTTTGATAGTATTCGGAATATAATGAGTTTTATATCCCCCTTTTTCGAATGCTGATTTTAAATAATTTGAAGGAGCAACATTAGCATAAGAATTATTAAAAATCATCTTAGCTTTTTTGGGTGATTTATTTAATCTGTATGGTAAATTACCACCATGTAAAATCGGGATGTACTTAA
>JAQRMW010000172.1 GCA_028599075.1 Urechidicola sp.
GCACAAGTTCTTTTTACATTTAAAGGAATGTGAATATCGTTATAATTATAGAAATAAAAATTTGTATATTAGCACCCTAAAATTAATCAAAGATAACCCTCTTAAGTTATCTTGAACCTTGATTTAAATAGACAGGTGTGTTTTGTTGAACACCAACTACTAAGTTTTCAACATCCTCTACGGATGTTAAAAAGTTACCAGTTTTTATAGTAAACTCTGTATCACCTTTGTTAAAGCTACCAGCACTTAATTGTTGATTATTGGCTTTAATCATTTGCGAAATTGACAAGAAATCAAGTCCGCTTTCTGCCATTTTATCTTTGTCCAAAACAACACGTAACTGACGATTCCTACCTCCAATTGTTTTGGTAGCAGATACTTCATTTACTTTTTCAATTTCATCAGATAACTCTTGTGTGATTAGCTTTAATTGGTAATCGTCATAGGTTTCACTCCATAAAGTCAAGCCCAAAATTGGCACATCATCAATGGCACGTGTTTTTACCAAAGGCATAGTAACACCCTCTGGCATAATATCCATATGCTTGTCTATTTCGTTGTACAATTTTACGAATGAACGCTCAATATCTTCACCAACATAAAACTGAACAATCACCATTCCTTGCCCATTCATTGATGTAGAGTAGACATATTCAACTCCTTTAATGTTTGAGATTATCTTCTCTAAAGGTTGTGTAACTCTCGATTCAACTTCGGTTGGACTCGCCCCTGGATATCCAACAAAGATGTCTGCCATTGGCACGTTTATTTGAGGCTCTTCCTCACGCGGAATTAAAAATGAGCTGTATACTCCAATCACCATAAATACGATCATTAGAAGCACGGTAAGTTTTGAACCTATAAAGCCTTTTGCAATTTTACCTGCTAATCCTTCTTTTATTTCTTTTGATTTTTATTGTACAGTTAATTTTGCTCCGTTGTATAATTTGCCTTCGGCTGATACGATGTATTGTTCATCAGCATTTAAACCTGATAATACTTCTATTTCATCACCAAAAGTTTTACCTAAACGCAACCAGCGTAAAATTGCTGTATTGTTTTGACTTACTGTATAAACGCCACTTAGCTGTCCGTTTTTAACAAGTACATCTAAAGGAATCAACACTTTATTTGTAGCTGTTTTTTTGTTTGATGGAAATTTTACATTGGTGTACATTCCCGATAAAATACCAACATCAGTTTTGTTTAAAGTTACTTTTACTAAGTATTGCCCACCCGTATTATTAGCTGATGTACTTACTTCAGATACAACACCAGTCAACGTTTTGTCAATAGATTTTACAAGTACCTGAACTTTTTCATTTTTCTTTACTTGCGAAATTTCGCTCTCAGCAACCATAACTGTTACATCAAATTTATCAGGAGATTCTACCGAAATTAGTGGCACACCTGGATTTGCTAAATCACCAGTTTCAATAAATTTTGTAGTTACTACACCATTAAAAGGTGCTTTAATATTTACATATTTAAACTGAGAATTTATTTCATTCATCATTTCATTGGCTGCTTCTAAACGTGCTTTTGCCATTTCAAAATTTGCAGTCATGTCATCCATTTCTTTTTGAGATGCAGAGTTCTGAGCAAATAAATTTTTGTAACGATTATAATCTTTTTCAGCATTATTATACGCTGCTGTTGCTTCTATAATACCAGCATTAACTTGTGCGCGTTTTGCTTTTAAATCAGCGTTGTTGATAGAGATTAATAAATCTCCTTTGTTAACCTTGTCACCAACCTTAACATAAATATTATCAACAAAACCACTTGTGCGAGTACTGAGTGTTACATTGTCTACGGCTTCAATTTTACCACTGGCAGTAAAAAATGGTTTGTTATCACTAGCATTTATCGAACTCACTTTTACAGAAATTGCAGATGAATTGTTTTCGTTTACAATTTTCTTTTCATCACTACCACAGCTAGTAATTAAAAATGCTAAGGCAATTATTGTTATATATTTTTTCATATCTATTTTATTCTTTTGTTAAAAATTGTAAGTATTGGTATGCGTAATTGTACTCAAAAATAGTTTTATAATATTCTAATTGTTTCTGAGCATATTGTGTTTCGGCTAATAATAAATCGGTTGTTTTTTCTAAGCCTTCTTTAAATCTATTGGTTCTTATTCTTAAAGATTCTTTAGATTGCTCTAAAGCTA
>JAQRMW010000173.1 GCA_028599075.1 Urechidicola sp.
AACGGCTACTTATATGGTTAGTGGCGTGATAAAATCACTACATTTTCAGTTATACACCAAACTTCGTTTAATGAAACCAACTTTGGGTTTAGCAATTAGTAGCCATTAACTATATAAATTGTTGCCCATAGTGTTTTCTATTTTTCAATCAGATATTTAATCAGTTTACACTCAATTAATTTCGCTGGATTATTTGGGTCTTTAACTTCAATATTTGAAATTTCAAATCCTTTTGTTTTCAATTTTTCAAGATTATTTCTGCTTTCTTTTTCAAACGAATTGTATTTTTCTATTGGAATTATACAAATCAATTCAAATTCAGTTCCTTCAGTTTTATAGACATATTCAAATACTTTTCTTGGATTTTGAATTTGCCACATTCCACGTATTCTAAGATTTGTAATTCCCAAAGGATCAACTCTATTTACTCGTCCTAATTCCTTTGTTTCAGCAAATTCAACGTCTGGAATTGTGTTAATTCCACTTACAATTGTCTTTTTAATCCGTTGATATGTTTCGTGTTTAGCGGCATAAATACTGCCGTAAATCATCCAAAGTGATTTTAATGTTTCATCAGTTGTATGTCCGATGCAATAGATTAAATCCTTTTCTGTCCAGTTTTCACAATCTTTACATTCCTGTGTAATCATTGGACTTGATGAACTAATATTTGACTTTGGATAGGAACTGTTTAATGCTAAATCACTTCTTGCACTTTGTGTTTTCTTAACTTCAATTGCATCGCCACCTTTTATCATAATATCTGGCGGATGATTTTGGTTTCCTAACCACGAAAATTTTTCACTGAATTGTTTTAGTCGTTCTTTTTCGTTTTCAATTTCAAACGTGTTTGCAAAAGCATCTTTGATGTAGGTTTCTAATGCTTCACCAACACTATTTGCTCTATTTCTACCAGAATAATGAGATTTTATGTCAAAAATAGGGTAGTGGACGATATTGAAAATTGCATCTAATATATTTATCATACGGCAATACTGATTTTTTCGGTTTCAATTATTGTAGTTTGTTCTTTTACTTTTTGATTTGCAGTAATTTGCTCTTTTATACTTTTAGCTAAAAAATGAGCCATATTGACTGGAACGGCATTTCCTATCATTTTGTAACCTGCTGGCACATTTTTATAGTGGAAAATAAAATCATCAGGAAAAGTCTGAATTCTTGCACATTCTCGAACACTTAAACGTCTGTAAAGATGTTCTTTTCCTGGAACAAATACTCTTATGTTTTGTTCGATAAATTTCATTTTTGGTGCTTGTGGATGAATTGGTGCGTGTCGTCCACCAGCTTGAATTGTATAAGATTGTTCATCCCAACTTCTTACACGATTTCTTGACATATACATTGATGAAAAACTACCAATCATATATTCGTGATTAGGAATTTCACATAATTCACCGTTTGTTTTGTTGTACTCTTTGGCAGGTAAAACACCTTCTTTAAGGTCTGAAATAGCATCAGCCAAAGTAATTTTTGGAAATATATTTGTTGGGAATTCAAATTTAAAATCTAAATCTTTACGAATACCAATAAAGAAAATTCTTTTTCTGTCTTGTGGCACATTATAGTTTGCTACGTTTAGCATTTTAAAAGACAATTCATATCCAATTCCAGCATTTCTAAAAAGTTCTTTAATTCCTTCTAAGGCTTCTGAATGTTTTGAAATTAGCATTCCACTAACGTTTTCGGCTAAGAAAAATTTAGGTTGTTTAGCTTCTAAAAGCCTGATAAATTCATAGAATAATTGTCCCCTTTTGTCTTTAATTCCCCTTGCGGCACCAGCTTCGCTCCAACTTTGACACGGTGGACCACCAATTATTCCGTCACATTCGGGAATTTCATTAGTAGGAATATTTACGATACTTCTTTTGTCAAGAATTGTGTTTGGGTGATTTTTTTCATAGGTTTCCCATATTTCCTTATCATATTCATTTGCCCAAACAATGTTAAATCCTGCTTTTTGAAATCCTAAATCCAATCCGCCAGCTCCTGAAAATATTGATACTAAATTCATACTGCTTTTTCTATTTTATTTTGATTAATTTTTCGTCTGTATTCTGCTTTTTGTTCGGCAACTAAGAGCAATTCACTTGAACAATTACTTTCATAGATTTGTTTTGCGATTAAGTCGCTTACAAATTCGTTGTTCAACTCTTTTAAATCTAATTGAAATGTTTCTGCTAATTTTGGAAGTCTTTTTTTATCAAAATCTCGTTTTCCATTTTCAATTTTGCTAAGATTTGCAGAGTCCAAATCTAATTTATAGGCAAGTTGAGTTAAGGTAAGACCTTTTTCTGTCCTTAATTTTCTGATATATTCTCCAAAAGTTGTTTTCATTAGACTTGTCAAGTTTTGACAAAAATACTAAATTAATTCAATTCTGCAATTTTTTTCGGTAAGTTTTTTTTTCGGTCTGAGCATTATGGGCAACAACGTTGCCTGTATGGTTAGTGGCGTTTTAGAATGCTCGGATTTTCAGTTTAACACAGACCTATTAATAAAGCACTAAACTTTGAGTTTTGCACTTTGTAGCCATTAACTATACAGATTGTTATGCACCGATTTTGATTATTTTTTTTGTTGTATTACTTCCATTTT
>JAQRMW010000174.1 GCA_028599075.1 Urechidicola sp.
TGTTAAACAGATGTCTCAAAAGGATTTAGCTTATGCATCAGATTTAGACAGAAGCTACATTGCAAGTGTTGAAAACGGGCAAAGGAACATTTCAATAGTTAATATTGAAAAAATTGCTGTTGCGTTAGGAGAAAACTTAACTACATTTTTTAATTCAAAGATATTTAAATGACTTTACAAGATTGCGTAAATAATATTAAGACAACAGTAGAGAATGCTATTACAGCTAATGGTACTGCAGGGAAAACATCTGTAATTAGGTCTCAAGGCGTAATTAATGTATTACACGAAGTTGTTAAAACTTCACTTATCCAAAATGGAGTAAATGCTAATTTAATTCACCCACCATTAGGTCAATCAAATGGAGAAAAGACGTTAGCAGGGTTTTTAAAGTTTAAAAAGCAAGATATTTGTGTTTTCCCAAATAATAAGCCTCAAATTATCGAGCCATTAGATTTTAATGGATTGTATGCCACTGGTGTTACAGAGCCATATGGAGAATTATTTACAGAGCATATATTATCTGTAAATGTCCGAAGTCAATTAAGTAGTATTGGTAATAATATTGACACAATGTATGAAAGAACTTATGCCGAACCTTTGAATTTACACAGGCGGCTTCCGAAAATGGTTTTGGGTGAAGTGTATTTACTTTCTGTCAGAGAATTGGATTCCGCACAAGTAGCTCTAAATAATGTTGCATATAAACCTCATACAGCTTCGGTCGGCAGATATATTGAAAGATATATTAAAGGTTTTGCAGCTTTGAATATGAGAAATAGCCAAAGAGATGACGATTTTAAATATGAGAGAGTAGCATTGATATTGGCTGATTTTTCCCAAACTCCTGTTAAGATTTATAATACTAATGCAGAATTAAATGCAGATGGTATTTTGCCTGCTGGCTCAACCGCAGATATGACTAATTTGAGTTATAACGGTTTTGTTGATAGATTAACAGAAGTTTATGATAAAAGATTTGGAACAGGAATATTAAGTTGATATTTTTCAATTAAAAATTCGTCTATTTCCATTTTATCCGTCAGGCTTTTTAAAATATTAATTTCCTCTTTGGTGAAGTTTGGAATAGTGAATTTCTCAATAAAATTCTTTTGATAGCAAGGAAATCCACCTTGAATTGAAACACTTGTACTACTAACATAGTAGTCCATTAAAATTGAGTTTAAAATTTTCTGAACTACCGAAATGTTTTCTTCTTTAGACATTTCGTGAGTTGTGTTTTCAAATAGTAAAGATTTGTTTGAATTGTCTCGGTCAAAATAAATCCCATAACCATTAGTGTAATACGCATCTTCTTCCGGAACAGATAAAAATCTTGGACTCTTACTAAAAGTCGGGTTTAATATCTTTTTCCCAAATCTTGTAATTCCCTGTGTCCTCCCCCAAACATAAAACGGAGAATATTCAACTTTACCTTTGTCTCTGCTTTCTAATTTCTCTCTTTCGGAAAGAAGATATTCATAACATTTTGGATATTTCGATTGAAACTCAATTTCTAAAATTGGAGATGCAGTTTTTGAACCTGTATGATAAGGTGTAATGATTCTTAATGTGTTGTTTTCAATATCTTTTTGACTTTTAAATTGAGATATTTTATAAACAGGTTTTGTAATCTCCTTTTCTATTAAAAACGTTCCATTTTCTGTCGTTTTGGTCAAATAGCCATTTTTTTCATTTACAGAATCAATAAAATACACTTCATCTTTTAGCGTGGCAATTCCAACTGCAATATTGAACAATTGTTTTATTGGTGTTCCTATGTTTTCAATTATTCTTATATTTTCTTGTTCTTTGGTTTTTAACAATCTCCATTTCTTTACATTCAAGTTTTTTAAATAATTAGGTGAACCGTTTGCAGAAATTAGAAAGTCCGGACAAGATTGTTTATCCTTAATTTTATCAAATAGGATAGATTCATTTGCCTTTTTATTAACAAATGTAATAGCTGTATAAGTTTGAGCGTCAAAAACTTTTTTGTGTCTAAAATCTACTATTCTTGTTACACATTTATTCTGTAGAAAATATTGACGAAGAGATAAACCTGCCAAAGAAGTAAAATAATTGTTTGGTGTAATGTATCCTAATTTTCCGTTTGTGGATAATAATTTATGACCTAATTCGAAGAAAGCGAAATACAAATTGAAAGTTCCATTTTCAATGCTTTTCCAATTGTTAATTAAATATAGTCTATTTTCGTCACTTAAATCTTGGAATTTAACATACGGAGGGTTTCCAACAATTATTTCAAACTCGTTTTTCCAATCAGCTTTTAAACTATCTTGATTGTAAATATTGAAGTCGGACTCTTCAATAATTTCATCGTTTAGAAGTCCAAAAAGCGATAAGATTATTTTCGAGCGTTTTACATTATAATTTAATATATCAGAACCATAAATATTCTCTTTAATGGTTTCTTTTACGCTTTTTTTGAAAGTCTTTTGGTAATATTCTACCAAGCCTATTAAAAATGCTCCGCAACCACAACTCGGGTCTAAACATTTGTCATTATTTTCTGGAGAAACTTCTTTAATTATAAAATCTACAACATAAGTAGGAGTAAAGAATGCTCCATTTACTTTTCTGTCATTTTTTGGTATTAAAAGCTCAAGATAATTTTCTAAAAGTTTTAAGTCTTTAATGTGAAGAGTTGAAACAAGTAAATAAATTACTGGTTCTGATTTAAAATCGGCTAACAATTCTGAGATTATCGGGCTTTTTTTTGATTCTAAATGATTGTTTTGAAGAAAAGAATAAATGAGATGTTTCTCAATAAGGTTTATCTCGTGAGAATTAAGTAGTTCATTTATTGTGCTTTTATTCATTTTTATTATTGTTGACTATAAGTAACAAAATTAAGTTTTTTATTTGAACTATCCAAATCGTAGCGAAGGTAAAATTTTAGCTCTTTTGGTTTTTAGAGTGGTGGAATTGTGTGTCGGAAAAAACCAAATGTGCCAAAATGTGCGGCTGGCTTTTTTTCGCTTGTGGGTAACGGTTTGTATAAGAATAGTAGCGAATCTACATCCACTAACTTTTTAGCTAAATGCAGACCGTTTTTATATTTACTTACATTTGTTCTAGCAATTAAATCGCTATTATTTTTATACTCTGTTACCCAACGTAGATTTTAGTCTATTGCAATTCGAGAATTGCTCTTTCTATAATTTCATCTTTAGTAATATCATTCTCGTCTAAAAGTACATTAATATCTGGTTCAAAACCATTATCTAATCGTCTTCCTTCCCAATCAATAAATTCGCTTGTAGATAAGCCCCATAGCCATCCGTTTGCTAAAAAACCATCTGCTGTAGAACCACTACCACCACCTGTTGTCGCTCCCATAAAAGTAACATTAGATAATGGGTTTAAATGGTAAATAAGTGTAGTTGTTGCACTGAAACACTCTATATTAGTTAATACAATTAATGGTTTTAAATATTTTTTACCACTTGTCGGATTTAGATAGATTTCACTTCTTGAAAAATCATCAATTGCTGGTCCTGTTTTAAAATTTTCGTACCCAATGTATACAGAAGAATTGGTAAAGTGACTCGCCATTAATGCAGCATAAGTTGGATCTCCACCGCTATTCCCTCTTACATCCAATATAATTCCGTTTGTATTTTCAAAAGAAGTTAAAATACTGTTCATCATATCTGTTGTTACTTCATTTTCAAAATCTCTATATTGAATATAGCCTACGTTTCCGTTGTCTAATAAAGTGTATTTTAGTCCATCACCTTGTAATTGCACATTGTTATTTAAATAGACATTATCAACAATACTTTGATTTAGATTTCTCAAAAACCCTATTGTGTGGTCAAATCCAATGTATTTATCTTGGTCATAATTAACAATATAAGAATGTCCGTCTTTTAATTTTTCAGTAATGCTACCTAAAACATTAAATAAAGAATCGGTACTTATCGTATTACTTATTAATGCTCTATTTTCACTATACAATAGGTCTCTATTAATCTCTTTTCCTGGGTCGCTAAACATTGCAAATTTTTCGTCAACTAATTTCCAATATTCTTCAAAAATGGCAATATTGTCTGTTTCTGGATTGGGTTCCATAAATGCTTTTTCACAACTACTTAGTAGTGTTAAAAGAAATGCTGATATATAGATATATTTCTTCATAATTTTGTTTTTTTTAAAATTTATATTGAACTGACAATGCACTAGAACCTCTTGTCATTGGATAATTTTTAACTTTATTTGACCGTTGCATGTTCCATTTATAAGTAAAAACCCATCTTTTTTTATAGTGCATTTCAACTTTAGTATCTATATTTAAGTACTTTGTAAAGGGCTCTAAACTATAGTATTTGAAACCAAAAAGGGCTTCAAGTTTTTCGTTTTGATAACTAAACTCTCCATCTTCTAACGGGCTTTGTGGTGCTGAAAACCCGAAGGAGGTTGATTCTTTTATAAAAGAAAGTAATTGAAAATTAAAACCTGCTCTTAGTTTTAGTTTGTCTGAAATTGTTTTTTCATACAATGAAGCAAATTTTAAATTACTACCTGATGTAAAAAAAATACCATTATTACCTAAATTTTCTGTTTGTCGAAAATAGATGTCTAAGACTTCCCATTTAGCACCTATATATAATTTTTGGTTGTCTTTTTTAAGAATGGGTTTTAAATAAGAAACATCTATAATTCCATTAAGCACTGTTGTTTTTCCTGAGTTATGCGTTTTTGCATTTTCGTTAGAATAGATTAGGTTTAGATTGGTAGTAAAATAACTTCTCTTTATTTTTTTGTACCCAAAATTTAGATTTACACCAACACCGTTATAATGTACCTTTGAATACTTTACATCTTGAAAGGAAGTAAAAATAGAACCTAAGCCTATTTGAAAATTAGAATGTTCTAAATAGGTTTTTGGTTTTTCTTGTGCGTATAAATTTAATGTGAAAAATGTAATCACAAATACAGTTACTAATTGTCTACTCATTTTTTTATTAATTTAATTGTTACAAAGTCAAGAACAGCATCATGTCCATCGACAAAATCTTTAATTGTTGGATAAACTTCAAAATGAGGTATTATTCCTCTTCCGTTTGGAAAAAGTTTCTGTTCTACATCTTGTTCATTTATCACAATAAATATTGAAAAGGGGATTTTTGAATTGGGTAATTGATAGATTAAAGGAATAGAACCTGTATGCCTATAATATCCTCCGCCCGTTTCTTCTCCAACAAATACTGCATTAGTTTTATCTCTTACTAACGCACTAAATAATGCACCACCTGAAAACACTTTACCACTTATTAAAATATAGGTTTTTCCAGAAAACAAATATTTATTTGGCTCTCTTTTGATGATTTTTTTTTCTTTCAAATAATAAGCTCCGTCTTCTCTTAGAAAAAACTCACTATTTATCATTTTTTTAAACCTTTTTTTTATTTCATCTGATGTTTTCTTTTCAGAAACACCCATCATTTTTCTCCATTGCGGATCCAGATATTCTGGAAACAAAGGCAATTCATTTGTGTTTAGTTTTCGATATTTATTCTCTTTAAAGGGCTTATTTATTAGATAAGAAGCCAATTCCATATCATTGCCATCATCACCACCTGTATTTTCTCTAATGTCAAGTATTAGATTATCTATTCCTTTTTCCTGAATTTCTTTAAAACTACGGTGTAAGAATTTGAAAAATTTCTTTTGATTTTTTCTAGTTTCAGTTGAAAATGTATTTACAGTTAATATTGCCGTATTTTCATTAATGTAACTTAGATCTGTTGCTTTCTTTTCTACGTTATTTTCATTAGTATTAGATAAAATTCCATCAACTGTAAATTGGACACTCTCTTTTGATTGATATGGAATTATCTCTAAATTATATTTTTCTTGAGAGCCGTAAAGCAAAAAATAATACAACGCAAATTCTTCCACCAATTGCCTATATTTAAAGGTCGTATTGTAACCATCTGAACTAATAATTTTAAAAGCATCTGAAGCTATTTGCTCAATAGTTTTATTGTTAATTTTGACTATTTGAGTTCCTTTCTGTAAACCATTAAAATCGGAAGCAACAATAAGTGTATCTTTTATAAATTTTACCTGAAGAGGGAAAAATACTTTCTGATTTTCTTCAATCGTTGAAAAAATGTCTTGGGACGGATACATGCTACTGTGTCCACAATTTATTTTAGTATGAATGGTTGCTAAACGAAGGAAAAAATCATTTTTCGTAGAAACTTTTCCTGTTTCAATTTGTTCTTTAAATGTTTTAAAAATTGAATCAAATTCCGATTTGGAAGTGTATAAATACATTCCTGTATGTGAAGTCTCTACGATTTCTTTGTAGATTTTTAAATCTGTTAAAAATGCCGTTTTTTGGACTTTATCTGTTTGTGAAAGACCGACAACAGTAAAAAATAAAGTAGTAAATAGTAGTGTGAAATTTCTTGCCATAGTATAAAATTTTTTAATTATACTACGG
>JAQRMW010000175.1 GCA_028599075.1 Urechidicola sp.
CTTTAAAATTTGTCTAAATTTCTTCTCAGAAATTCGGGAACGGAAAATATACTTGTTCTTCATTGTTTCTCAATAATTTACAAAGATATAAATTTCCCTAAACTATCTTGAACCAAAAATTAAAAAAGCCTATACCAATAGACCCAATGCACATTTAGAGCCCATAAATTTTGATACAGCATATACATCATTTCAAAAGAAATTTCAAAAAGGGTTTACAAGAGCTATTGAGTTTGAAGATTTTTTATCCTACAGCCTATATCCAAAGGTTTTTGAAAAGGCACATGAGATTTATAAAATGTATGGAAACTTAGCAACCATCCCCACAAAGAACTTCTTTTACGGTATGGATATTCGTGAAGAAATTATGGTCGAGATTCAACCAGGAAAAACAGTTTTGGTTCAATTATTATCAGTGAGTAGCCCCAATGAAGATGGTATAAGAACTGTATTTTTTAAAGTTAATGGCGAAAATAGATTTGTTGAAGTGAAAGATAAATCACTTGATATTAAAAAAATAGAAAACACAAAAGCTGATGCTGAAAACGACAATGAAATTGGAGCACCACTACAAGGAATGCTATATAAAATATTAGTAAAGACCGGTGAAAAAATAAAAGAAAACGATGCGTTATTTATTATCGAAGCCATGAAAATGGAAACTACGGTTACCGCTACCAAAAATGGAGAAGTAAAAACTATAATCTTAAATGAAGGGGAAATGGTAATGCAAGATGATTTAATTTTAACCTTAGAGTAAAACCACAACCTTTATTCTAAAAATAACTATCTTTGTAACAAATCAATGATACTTTTTAATAACCCTACTTATGTTAAATAATAAAACTCATTCAATTAGTACTTTATTATCTACATACACTAACTGCGCTTTGTGGTTAAGAGACTACAACTATTCAAATGAAAGAAAAAATTAATATTGCCATTTCGTGTGTTGGTAGTGGTATAGGTCAATCAATTATTAATTCATGTAACTTATCAGATTTACCTATTAAAACCTTTGGATTAGATTTTAACCCTTTTAGTTATGGTGCTTATAACTGTGATGAATATATTAAAACACAGAGTATAGACAGTGAAAATTATATCTCATCAATAATTGAAATTTGCTTACTTCATAAAATTGATCTTTTGTTTCCCGGTACAGATGATGAAGTACATTTGTTCTCTAAAAATATCAGCCTTTTTGAAGATAATAATATTGGCGTAATTGTTTCTGATAGAGAAATCTTAGACTTATGTAGAAATAAGGAACTTGCAAATAATGAACTCAGTAAAATAGCGGACATTTTTGTCAAAAGTTATAACATTAACAATGTAAAAGAAGCATTATTAAAACAAGAAATTGATTTTCCTATCATTGCAAAACCTTTAAGTGGGTCTGCATCAATGGGTGTTTACATAATAACAAAGTTTGAAGAGTTATCTAAAATAACAGAAAATTATGTAATACAAGAAATTGCAAAACCTCATAGAAATGATATTAACAAAAAATATTTTGATGAGTTGATTGCTAAAAAAATCAATCCACAAGTTTCTGAAATCTCCATCCAATTAGTAGCCAATAAAGAAAGTGAGATTATTGGTAAAATGGTTTCTATTAATAAATTAAAAAATGGTGTTCCTGTCGAAATTATTCCTTTTAAAGGTGATGCATCTATTTGGTCTGAAATTGATAAATTAATTCCAGCATTTAAAAAATTAGGGCTTCGCGGACCAATTAATATTCAAGGGAGGATTACAGATAAGGGACTTAAAATTTTTGAAATCAATCCTAGATTTACTGGAATAACTGGGTTAAGAGCTAAAATGGGGTTTAACGAAGTTGAGGGCTGCATAAAAGAATGGTTAAAGCTATCTGACAAAAAAATAAGGCTATCAATTAATCACAACTTATTTGGAATAAGACAAATTGAAGATAAAGCCATAAATATTTCAAGAAACAGCACCGCAAAAAAAATATTAAAATCAATTGTAAAATCAGATCCATTACCAATCAACAATTTGCTCTTAACCGGAGCAACTGGGTATTTGGGGCTAAACTTGATTGATAAAATAATTGAAGACAAATTAAACTTCAACGTTTGGGCACTTGTAAGAGATAAAAAGAAAGCTAAGACTCTCTTACCCAAACAGGTCATTCTTTATGATGAAAATGATTTAATGGATGGAACTCTTGCAATGGGTAATGTAGATTTTTTAATCCATTCTGGATTTGCTAGACCGCATCGGTCAACAAAAGAAATAGCAGACAGCTTGCTTTTTACATCTAAACTCTTCAGAAAAGCTGTTGCAAATCATGTTGCAAATATCATCAACATTTCATCTCAAAGTGTTTATGGTCAAGATTCTCCACCACCTTGGAAAGAAAGCTCTATTATAGCACCAACAACAGTGTATGCTACAGCAAAATATACAACAGAGTTATCATTGGCTGAGCTAGCATTACATAATAAACACATAAACTCTACTTCAATTAGATTATGTTCTGTTTGTGGAGCTGCAAAAGGAATGGTGAATGTAGATATCATTTCACGATTTGTTGAAACTGTAAAAAAAGACAATGACATAACAATTATTGGCGGTGAGCAACTAATGGAAAGACTCAACATATATGATACCATTACAGGAATTATTGCATTGTTGAATACTCCATCTCGCGTATGGAAAAAAGAGTACAATCTAGGTTCTAATGTTCAGATTCAATTACAAGAACTTGCCGAAAAAGTTATTGAAATAGGGAAAAATACTTACAACAAAAACAATTCAAAAATAATTAATGTCAAAAAAGACACCTTTATTAATTATGGGTTAAATAGTGATTTGTTTATGAAAGATACAGGTTGGAATCCAACTTATTCAATTGAAGATTCAATACATTCACTGTTTAAGTTTAAATACTAAACAAGAAATATTTAAAAACAAAAAAGAGGCTGATTTTAATTATACTGTCTATTATAATAATTTTTAATATACCCTATTTGGACACTCACCATAATTGCTAAGAATATGAATCCGTAAACGGTGATATTTGAAACTGTAAATCCGAAATCCATATCCAACGAAAGGCTATTGGTATATTTACTTAGGTTGAAATTCGATAAATAACCGTTACTAACTATTGGTGTGCTTTCAATAAGAAAAAGTGTGGCTGCAATTATTATTGCTACAAAAAGAAACCATATTTTTTTAGAGATTAAAGGTTGATTCTTCTTTAATTCTTTTTCTGTTTCAAGTGCATATATTGTATCCATCACATTTTTAGAAAAATTGATTGATGGTGTTTCCTGTGGTGTCTCTTTGACCATTTTACTGGTCAAAGCATCTAACCTATCCATTTGCTTGTCGCTCATAATCGCTATATATTTCATGTTCAACAGAATTCTTAAAAATAGTAAATAATTTTTTACGTGCTCTAAATAATTTCACCTTAATATTACTTTCAGATATCGAAAGCACTTCTTTTATTTCTTTTAGACTTTGTTCTTCAAAATAAAATAGGTGTAAAATAATACGTTCATCATCGGGCAACTGATTCATACAATCCTGAATGATTTCACTTCGTTCTTGACGTTCAATTCCTTCAAAAATTGATTCAACAGATGATAAAGCATCACTTGATATTTTATCTATTTCAACATTTTGATTGAATTTGGTGTTTCCTTTAATCCTATCTAAACAAGTGTTATAGGCAATTCTATACAACCATGTAGAAAATTTAGACTTTCCACTAAACTTAGATAACGATTTATAGGCTTTGATAAAAGTATCTTGAGCAACTTCTTCCGCTTCTTCTCTATGTTTTAACATTTTAAATGCTAAAGAAAATACCATCGTCTGGTAATTTTCCACAAGAGTTCCAAAAGACTGTGTGTCTCCATTAAGCGTTTTTGCTATATAATAATCGTCATTATTATTTTCCATCACCAATAAGACTTATTAAGAATTGAAAAGGTTACATAATATAGGAATAAAATTTAACTATTGTCATTCCGAACGAAGAATGAGGAGGAATCTCATAGCAATTAGTTATGAATAAATACCTACAAGGTCTTTAAAATCTTGCAGGAAAAATAAACTATACTTTAATTATCCCTCCGAAATAAATTCAGCCTTAAAAAAATAAATCATCTTTTTTGTAACCTAAGTTTAGACTAACAAGTCATATTACCGAAACACATTAAAAATAATCATTTAAAACAATTTATCATGATGGGATCAGAAGTAATTATAGTACCAATAATGTTCGGAGTTATATTCGGAATCATTTATTTATTCTTTTCAACTCGAAACAAAGAACGTATGGCAATGATAGAAAAAGGAGTTGGTGCCGAACTTTTTAACAAAGGAAAACGTGAAACAGCACCTATTTGGAAAGTATTCATTCTAAATGTAGCAGTTCTAATGATGGGTATTGGTGTTGGTATTTTCATCGCAACCATTTTAGACAACTATACATCTATTGGAGAAGCTGTCTATCCTGCAACCATATTTTTAACAGCGGGTATTGGCTTGTATATTGGTTTTACGCTTACCAAAAACTTAGACAAAGAATAACAATTAATTTATTTTACACCAAACAAGGCGTTTTGAAATTTTCAAAACGCCTTGTTTATTTTTTGTCTTTTCCTTGATCCAGATAGCTAACGGGACGGGAATCTAACCTGAATTTAATTTATAATTAG
>JAQRMW010000176.1 GCA_028599075.1 Urechidicola sp.
AGTTCTTTTTACATTTAAAGGAATGTGAATATCGTTATAATTATAGAAATAAAAATTTGTATATTAGCACCCTAAAATTAATCAAAGATAACCCTCTTAAGTTATCTTGAACCTAAATTTATAACACATGCTAAACATAATTGATAAAAGAGTATTTTAGTCCATATAAACAAGTTGACGAATGAGTGAGTACAAAGAAATCGATGCACTTAACAACATCTATATGAAATACAAAGTAGAAATTCGGTTTTCTACTACAGATTTTCTTACAGACAATAAAGACTATTGCAGAGTAGAATTTAAGGTTGGCGGAAAATTATTTAATTTTTATGTAGAAGATGAGCAGGATGATATTCGATATAATTATCCTTTGCTAAACCTTTGCCTTGTGTTGCGAGAATTGGAGTATTATATTGAAACTGATGATTATCTAATTTGGTGTAATGAGCGCTCTTTGGATGTGAAAAACCCAGACATACTTGCGCATTATAAAAACCTAGGCACCGTTTATAGAGAGGTCGAATACATCATTGGCAAAATTGACAGCTACATAAGTGATTGGGATTTTGAAATGGGAAGCGGTGCTTCTTGGGAGCTGAGAAAAAAAGGATTGCATTAAAATATTTTCAAACTGTCATTCCTGCGAAGGCAGGAATCTAGAGTTTCATTTTATATGGATTCCCGTCCCAAAACTATCGGGATCTCAGGAATGACAATAATCAACTTGAAATTCTATTCTTTAACCTGCCCTCTTAAAAAACTCACTCCCTTTCTCAAAGGATTTCCAGAAGCTCTTCGCAACATCACCACTTGTCCACAATGCCAAATGGCATCAGCTATAGGGCCATTAATATTATTCCAAAAAGGATATTCACTTTCGCCACCATTATAAATAAATTGGATATTAAAATCCTCCAAAGTTTGAGCAGAAATCAAATTTCGACTTGCACGTTCTAAATTAGCAAGCGTTTCTTCTCGTTTTTCTTTAAAAGTTAAAGAAGGTTGTTCAATTGTAAAATCGGTAGGAACTTGGTTTGTGGCATTTACTATAATTCGAGATAATCCTAAAATATGATCAATCGTTTCAATAGAAGTCCGAGAACTATCGGTAATTCTATATGCTAAATCTTCATCTCGCAAATCTTCTGTTGCCCAACGGTAACGGAACCCCAGACCATCTATCAATCTAGCAACAACTGAACCTGCTGTATAAGAAACTTCAGAATAATCTGCGACTTCGTAATAAGGTAGTTTTTCTGTTTTTATATTTTCCTGAGCTGTTAAGCTTACAATACTAAAAATAGCAATTAAAATTAATGTGATTTTTTTCATTTTATTAGTTTTTAATTCAAAAGAGAAAGTTACAAAATTTAATCAAACAGGTCGTGGATTCCCGTTTCCACGGGAAAGACAATTCTAGAATGCCATTAGCAAAATCGATTAACAAAAAAGCCGAAACTAAATTGTTTCGGCTTTTAAAATTATCAATAACTATTAAGAGATTGCCACATCCCGTTCGCTTTACTCTCGAGATTCGCAAAGACAATTAATCTATCTATTCTGTCTATCAGCTTTCTTTTGCTCACGTTCTAATTTACGTTGCGCTTTTTTTGCATCTTTTCTAGCTTGTTTTTCTTCTTTAGTCAAAACTAAATCAACAATTTGACCATTGTAATTCAAAGAATCTTTATCAATTTCTGACACATCTACATTTTGTTCATCGGCGATTTGTTGTGCATATTTATCAATTTCATCTTGCGATAACCAACCGCCACCTAATGCTCTATACAGTTCAACATGCCCATTTAACAAAGATTGAAAATTATCAGAATATGACAATTCTGCATCAAACTCTTGGCGTTGATTTTCTGTCACTTCTAAATAACTTGTAACACCTTCAAAATATCTTTTTCGAGATAAATAACTCGCATTTCTTGCAGCATCTAATCTTAATTGCTTTGCTTCTAATTCTTCTTCTAAGGTTTCAATTGTTATCAAAGCATTGCTCACTTCTTGCATCGATGTTAAAACCGTATATTCATATTGCAATAAAGATTGCTTTGCTTTTTCTCTTTCAACATCAACACGCCTCGCATTTTTACCAAACTCAAACAAAGGCCCAGTAATTCCTGCAGCTGCTCCCCAACCTAATCCGCTATCTAATAAGGTTGATAGTTCTGTACTTCCTATTCCTAATAATCCAGTTAAACTGATGGATGGAAAACGCATTGCTTGTGCCACACCTACATAAGCGTTTTGAGCACGATAATTTTGTTCTGCTTGTAAAATATCTGGTCTGCGTTGTAAAATTTCGGCAGGGATTCCAACAGGGATATCTTCAGGTAAATCATAATTACTAAACGTTGTATATGTCTTAACATCATCTGGCGTTTCTCCTAATAGCACACTTAAATTATTTTCTGTCAAGGCAATCAATCTTTTAAATTGAGGTACAGCCGATTGCGCAATTGCTTTTTGTATTTCTGCTTGATTTACATCGATAATATGCGTATAACCTTCATCAAATCTGGCTTGTATAATAATTAAGGTACTGTCTCTACTTGCCAAGGTTTTTTTAGATATTTCGAGACTAGTTCTATAATCTAACAAATTAAAATAGTTGGTTGCTACCTCGCTTATCAAACCAACCTCAACTGCTCTCTTCCCATAAAATGAGGATAACAACTCTGCTTGTGCAGCTTCATTTCCTCTTCTAAACTTCCCCCAAAAATCTAGCTCCCAACTTGCATTACCAGTAACACTAAAAGTATTTGTGTTATTTCCCGGCACTCCAAACAACATATTTGTTCTATTTGCTGATGCGCTATATCCAACTTTAGGTGCCATATCTGCTTTTTTGAAACTTACATTTTCACGTGCTTGCTCAACACGACTAGCAGCAATAAGTACATTCTTATTGTTTGCCAATGCTTTTACAATCAATGTATCTAATACTGGATCATTAAAAACTTCCCACCACTTACTATTAACAATAGTGTCGCTAGTAGCAGTAGCGTTTCGAAAAACTTCTGGTGTATTTTCTTGTTCTGGTTGATGGTAATTAGGACCAACAGCACAAGATTGAATTAATAGAATCAGCACAAAAAATACAATGGATATTTCTAAAATCTTTTTCATCATTATAAATTTGAGGTTTCTAATTCTTTTGCTTTTTCTAAATCTCGTTTCTTTTCGTAACCCGCTATTTTCCCTATAAATACAAAAAGCATTGGATATAAAAATACTCCTAAG
>JAQRMW010000177.1 GCA_028599075.1 Urechidicola sp.
AGAAGGTTGGACTACTACTGGTAAAATCACTTTTTTACTTAACCAAACTGCATTTTCTAATTGGGATGCTGGTGGCGATAACAGTCTTTCAGCAAGTATTAAAGTAAATTATGATTTTAATCATAAAAAGGGAGAATGGTTGCTAGATAACAAATTATTAGCAAGTTACGGAATTAACGTTACTGAAGATGATGGTTTAAGAAAAACAGATGATAGGTTTGAATTGAACTCAATTTTAGGAAAGAACACAAGGTGGGAAAATTGGTATTTTTCATTCTTTAATAATTTTAAAACTCAGTTTACTGACAGTTATGATTATGAAGATGATTTCTTAGACCAAAACGAAAACCCAGGCGATCCCTTTTTTGGATTTGATAATGAAGATTTTGCCACATCAGGATTTTTTAAAACTGCTACTTTGCAATTTGGTCCGGGTATGTTATGGAAAAAATCAGACAATTTTAATGTAAATATTGCACCGTTTACTTCAAAAATTACTTTTTTAACAAGTGAAAAATTCTCATATAATGATGACTATCCAGATGCTGTTTTTTACGAATCTAGTAATGATGTTGAAACAAACGGTGTTGCAGCAGGAGATAGTTCGCTATATGAATTTGGTATGAACATCAGAGGTTATTACAAAATTGATTTAATGGAAAATGTTTCTTTTGAAAACATTCTTACACTTTATTCTAATTATTTAGAAGACCCTCAAAATGTTGATTTAGATTATACATTAAATATTGTATTAACAGTTAATAAGTGGCTTTCTACCGATTTAACATTCCAAACTATTTATGACGATAATGCTTATAAAGGTTTTCAAATGAGAGAGACATTTGGATTGGGAGTAAATCTAAATTTTTAAAACTTTAACACATAAATAAAAAGGCTTTCTTAACTAAGAAAGTCTTTTTGTTTTAAAGTAAATCATAAAATTGTAATTTAGCAAAAAACAAGCGCTCAATGTCTCTACTAATTATTTACGCACTACTATCTATTGTGTTTTCTTTTTTATGCTCAATATTTGAAGCTGTCTTGTTAAGCATTACTCAAACGTTTATAACTGTTAAAAAAAATGAAGGAGCAAAGTTTGCCAAACCTTTAAAGGTATTGAAAGATGATATTAATAAACCCTTGATATCAATTTTAACAGTCAACACAATTGCGCATACTGTTGGGGCTATTTTAGTAGGTGTACAAGCTGAAAAAACGTTTGGTTCTGGTAATAATGCTGTCGGAATTGTATCAGCCATCATGACTTTACTGATATTAATTTTATCAGAAATTATCCCAAAATCTATTGGAGCAACCTATTGGAAAAAATTAGCTAATTTTTCTACTAAAGGAATTTTGATACTCATGTTTCCATTAAGAGTGTCTGGAATTCTATGGCTATTAGAGTTGGTAACAAATATTGTAGGCAATAATACTCATGAAGCAAATATAAGCAGAGAAGATTTTTATGCTATGGCAGATATTGCCAAAGAAGAAGGAGTGTTTCATGAATCAGAAAGTAAGGTAATTAAGAATCTTATTGACTTTAAAAAAATCTTAGTAAAGGATATTATGACTCCGAGAACAGTCTTGCAGTCGGCAAATGAAACTATGAAAATTCAAGATTTTTATGATCAAAATCCATTGTTAAAATTTTCTAGAATTCCTATTTATGATGATTCATTAGATGCCATCACTGGGTATTTTTTAAAAGACCACATGTTAGAAGCTATTATCAAAGGGAACGGGAATGAAGCCTTAAAAACAATTAAGCGATCCATTATTGTAACCGAACGAAATGCTCAAATTAAACCTTTGTTTGAGGGTTTAATTGAAAAGCATGAACATATCGCATTGGTGGTAGATGAGTTTGGATCAATTAGCGGTATTGTTACCCAAGAGGATATTATTGAAACACTTTTAGGATTAGAAATTGTAGATGAAAGTGATAGCCATGAAGATTTACAAACTCTAGCTAGAAAAATGTGGAAAACAAGAGCAAAACGCCACGGAATAATCGATGACTAGCAAAAATTAGATACCCTCTCCGTTTTCATCATATTCATAATACAAGTAGTCATTGTATGGGAAACGTTGAATGTGAATTTTCTTAACTTCTTCAAACACTTTTTTTCTAAAATCATCTAAGTTTTCTTTATTAAGTGCTGAGATAAATAAACAATTATCTCCAGAGTTCATCCAAGTTTTTTTCCAATCGTCTAATGTATAATGTGCCTTTGTGTGCTCAGTAACCAAATCATCATCATCAATAGTTTCATGATTATACGCATCAATTTTATTAAAAACTAAGATGGTTGGCTTGTCAACACTTTCTATTTCGTCTAATATTTTATTTACTGATGCAATATGGTCTTCAAAATTTGGGTGCGAAATATCTACCACATGCAATAACATATCAGCTTCACGAACCTCATCTAGAGTAGATTTAAAAGACTCAATCAATTGTGTTGGTAATTTTCTAATAAACCCAACAGTATCCGTCAATAAAAAAGGAATGTTTTTAATTACAACTTTTCTTACGGTAGTATCTAAGGTTGCAAATAATTTGTTTTCGGCAAACACATCACTTTTACTCACAACATTCATTAAGGTAGATTTACCAACATTGGTATAACCCACCAAAGCAACGCGCACCATCTTGCCACGATTTTTTCGTTGGACCGCCATTTGCTTGTCAATTACAACCAACTTCTTTTTTAGCAAAGCAATCTTATCACGCACAATACGTCTATCCGTTTCAATCTCTGTTTCCCCAGGACCACGCATTCCAATCCCCCCTTTTTGACGACTCAAGTGTGTCCATAACCTTGTAAGTCTTGGTAGTAAATACTGGCATTGCGCTAACTCAACCTGAGTTCTAGCATAAGATGTTTGGGCTCTTTGTGCAAAAATATCTAAGATGAGGTTTGTTCGGTCTAGAATTTTACAATCCAATACCTTTTCAATATTTCGTAATTGCGCTGGGTTTAATTCATCATCAAAAATGGCAGTACCTATATTATGTTGATCTATATAAGCAGCAATATCTTCTAATTTACCTGTTCCAATAAATGTTTTAGGATTAGGGCGTTCTAATTTTTGCGTAAATCTTTTTACAGATTTACCTCCAGCTGTAAGTGTCAAAAACTCCAACTCATCTAAATATTCGGTGGTTTTTTCTTCATCTTGATGTTGAGAAACTACCGCTATTAAAACTGCTTTTTCTGATGTTGCTTTTTTTTCTTCGATCATTTAAAAGGAGTGCTGTTTGTATTAATTTGTTGATGAGATTCCTCGTCGTTCGTTTCTCTCTCTGTCGGAATGACAATTCTTTTAATATCTACATATAGTTGATTACAAATGTACAAAAAACAAAAAAAGCCGAAGCAATTGCTTCGGCTTATAAAAATATGTTTTGAAAAATTTGTAGATTCCCGTTTACACGAGAATAATACACTAGATTTCGTTTCCTGTAACTTTAATATTATCAATTTGGAAAGTAGTTGTTATACCACCATCAGCTCCTAAATACTTAAAGGCAACAAAAACGTTTCCTTCTAAACAAGAAATATTGATTGAACCTGATTCTGTAAATGTAGATCCATATCCGCTTGAAGGACTGTCTGCTAAATCAGCATCTATTAAAGCCCAAGTTGCTGTATCAACATCACCTGTAAAATCAGTTGAAATAAATACGCTCAAGGCATCACCATTATGGTAACCAACTTTTGTTTCGAAAGTTAATTCTTCGTCAGTACTATTGCTTAAATCAATAGCAGGAGTCACTAACCAAACTTCCATCGGGTTTTCACCAGATCTAAACGCACTTGCTTGCCAATAACTATTACCAGAAAAACTGCTTAGGCTAAAGTCATTACTTCCACCGTTTACATTAGTGTTTAACCAACCAGCAGTAATTAAAGCACCTTCACTAGTACCTTCAAAATCTTCGTCGTATACCACATAATCACCACCTACAGGATTATTACCACAGTCTAAAATAACTGGGTCACATCTGTCAGCGCTAGAAAAATCTAAATCTGTTGGATTATTGATAATCATTACAAAGAAATCTGCTCTAAAATCTTTTGCCAATACAGCATTGATATTCCCTTGATCAGGATCAACAGTATGTGATTTAAAATCAGCAAACGTACTTGTTTGTAAAGTAGCTGTTGATTCATCAGCACAACTTAATAAAATTCTAAATCCGTCAAATGAATCATTAGCTTCACCGGCATAGGTTTTTCCTATTTCATTTCTTTCAAATTGTATCCCTTGAATTTGAATCATAGTGTTCAAATTATCTTGATCAAAATCTTCTATAGCTACAACAGTCGGTATAATTGTAGCAACCTCTGTTGAACGCATGATATGATTAGTATATGTAAATTGAGGAATATCATCAACTCTACCACCAATTAATGAACCAAGGCTATAGCGTCCTGCAGTACCATCAGTTGGATCATTGTCATCACCATCATCATAAGAAACAGACAGTCCGTTTAATTTAATATATACTTTACGGCCAACTTCAAATGATTCGAATAAAGAAGTTTTATCTACTAATACTTCAATACCAAATTCTGGGTTTTCAGGAGCATCTTGTACTACTAATGTTTTGTAGAAGTTTCCTCCATAATCACTAGATACTACATATGCAGCTAAATATAAATCACCTGTATCTGTCGGGAAAGTATAAATTTCTTCACCTGAGCTATTGTTGTGTTGATCCCATGCTGATCTTACTGCACTAATACTTGAATTTACAGTTACATCTGGTTCTGTACCACCTACTGCCGGTACATCATATTCATCATCTTGTACACAAGATATGGTCAATGCTGCGATGGCAGCGAATGAGATTAATTTTAAAAATTTAATTGTTTTCATTGTATTCGTTTTTTGTTCTGTTTTTTTATTTTATTAAAATCTGAAGTACACATTTAAGTAATAAGATGCACCATAACCATACCAGTATTTTGATCCAAATACAGGAGTATCTCGCTCTTTATCGTCTTGTAAGACTCTATAGTTTGCGTTACGTGATTGTTCAAAACCACCTGTTTTATATTTTTTATTTAGCACATTACTAACGTTGGCAAAGAAGCCAATATAATAATCGTCTATTCTCCAAGACTTACCACCAACTATATTTACTAAATGGTAATTGTCAAACTTTTCTTGTGCTAACAGTTCTCTAGCAACTGCAGGGTCATAATCATTAAATGGTAATCCGTCAGCATCTAATCCAAAGCTCTCTGTTCTTGTAATTGGGGCAACATCAACATAAGCATTTGAAAAGAAATTGATTGTTGCACCAAACCACCAGTATTCAGGATCGCGGTATTCAAAACCTGCAGAAATTGCACGTTGAGGCCCACCAGCAACATGATAATTTTTTAGGTTGGTTTGTCCAAAATCAATTCTATCACCTTCATTTATTATATTACCATTAACATCTTCAAATTCACTAATTGCAGATGACGTTGCATATACATTCGCATTGTCAGAATACACATAGTCTCCTAAAGCCAAGGCTCCTTTCAATTTAATTCTAGAAGTTACTTGTGCAGAAAGCCCTATTTCCATACCAATATTACGCTTGTCGATACCTGTAACAACCTCTTGAATGAAAGCGTTGGATTCATTTTGTTGACCACCAGGTGTTAAAACGGTTATACCATCAGCATAGAAAAAAGAAATTTCTGTAGCATCAGTAAATTGAGTATAATATCCAGTAAACCTTGCTTGAATCATAGGAGTTCTTAAAATATAACTCGCATCAAAAGAGGCAATTGTTTCGCTCTTTAATTCAGAAACGACACCATTTTCAATATCAACAACTACATCATTATTTTCTCTTGAGTTTGAGAATGAATTACGAATAGATGGCGCCTTAGTTCTATATCCTAGATTTGCAGTAAATAAATGGCGGCCAGATAATTTATAGGTTAACCCTCCTTTAGCTCCGTAATTAGTAAAGTCTAATTTTTCGCTTTTACCAAAAGAGTTATCTTCGAAACGACCATTTTTATACAAGCCATTTCTTTGATATGTGGTATTTGATAATTGACCACCTACATAAAAATCGATTTTATCATAAGAGAATTGGGCTTGGGCAAACCCGTCAATAATATTTGCATCGATTTCGAAATTATATTTAAAGGTATCTCCAACACCAACAATACGGTTTCTGTTATTTAAATCGTTTTGAGCTTCGTCAACAGAATCAGAAAATGAATCAGCATCTAAAAAGCCTGTTCCTCCCAAAAGGTCAAGCATATTAGCAAAATTCTTAGATTTTAAATTGCGATAAG
Organism: Urechidicola sp.; assembly: GCA_028599075.1. Taxonomy (GTDB): domain Bacteria; phylum Bacteroidota; class Bacteroidia; order Flavobacteriales; family Flavobacteriaceae; genus Urechidicola. Next base: position 6,321 of record JAQRMW010000177.1, read on the forward strand.
TTATTGCTGCATTGATATCAATATTTTCATTCAATTCTGTTCTAAATATTGTATTAGCCGTGAATTGATTGTCATCATTTCTATCTTCATACAAGGCGTAAACTGAATTTCTTCCTTGTGTGCCAGCACTTAGGTTGGCAGAGTATAATGAGTTCCAGTCAATTTGACCATCGTTTTGAAATTTTTGTTGAGCTAAATAAGCTTGTTCATAATCAGGATTATCTACATCGCGTAAATGATAACTTGGTAATTTTTGATAATAAGTTGGGTCTGGGTTAGAACCACCACCAACAATAAATTCAGTTCCAGAAGTATCAGTCATCAAAGTAGTACCACCATAATCTAAACGACTGTTTCCTATTTTTCCAAATTGGTAAGCAACGTTTGTGTTTAAGGTTGTTTTCTCATTGATATCCCAAAAATGGTTTAACATTAAAACAGGTTCTTCGATATTTCGTTCTCTAGAGTTTCTTTTATTAGAATCTTGTTCTCCCCAATAAGAGTTGTATCTCGTATTTTTTAAATCATAGACCTCTTGTGTATTTGGAGATGACTTACCCCTTCTATTTGGCGTATAAAAACCAGTAAAGTTTAAACTGTGATTGTCATTAATTACCTTTTCTACAGAAACTGCAAAAGAATTTGCATCATATAAAGAAGCATCATTATACCCTTCAGTACCAAAACGTCTAGCGGCTAAAAATGAATATGCCCATCCTTTTTCGTTTAAACCAGAACTGTAACTTGCCATTACTCTACCAGTATAAGACCTGTTAGATGAAGCATAAGACACTCTACCTCCTTGTCTGTATTCAGAAGCTCTCATGATTACATTATTAGACCCACCAACACCACCAAAAGTGTATTCTGAGGCGGCTAAACCATTGGTTAAAACTTGATTCCTCATCAAGTCATTCATACCACCCCAGTTACCCCATTGAGGGCGGCCGTTGTAGATTTTGTTCATTTCGATTCCGTTGATTAACAATTTTCCATTTTCAGAATTGTAACCACGTGCTCTAAAAAAAGTAGCGCTAAATTCGTAAGCAGCAGTACTTAAAAATATATCTCTAGACGCTTGTAGTAAACCTGCAGTGTTATCTGCAGCTCCTTCATCAGCACTCAACTCGTCTTCAGAAAGAGAGATGACACTTAAATCGGTTTGGTCTAAAGCAACTTCATATAAAAGTATGCTTCCTAAATCTACTTCGCCACCTTCACTAATGGTGATAGGAAAATTCTGAGTTTCATATCCTTCTAGACTCAACTCTAAAAGTTGATTACCCGCAGGAGCATTTTGAATCAGAAAATTACCTTCAGCATCTGTTAGCTGTTCAATTGTGGTTCCTATCAAAGTTACTTTCACGCTAGCCAATGGGGCTGCATTATAACTATCAGAAACACTTCCTTTAACAATACCCAATGATTGTGCGTTCGTAACAGATACGGTCGCCAAAGCAATGAGTATTGAAGTAATAATTTTTCTCATGTTTGAATTAAAATAGTTTATTTATTGTTGGTGCAATTTTGCCTTCAAAAATAGTGATAATATATACATTTTAACTTATTTTAACAGTATTATTATTTTGCTTTCAAAATAGTTCCTACTTTTGATGATTCATTAATAAATATTTTTATGACCCGTATTTTATTTTCCCTTTTAGTTGTCTTAGTAATGTCTAATAATTCTTTTTCACAAGACAAACAATATAAGATTAGAACAGTTGCTTTTTACAACCTTGAAAACCTTTTTGATACTATTAATAATCCTGCTAAAAATGATGAAGCAAGTCCTATGATGGAATTAAAAGGTAACAAGTCTAAAGTATATTGGGATAAAATTGATAAGCTAGGAAGTGTATTGGCAGATATAGGTTTAGAGAAAACAAAAAACAGCCCAGTATTAATAGGTGTGTGCGAAATTGAAAATGATACTGTTTTAAAAGATTTGGTAAACGGTAAAAATTTAAAAGACAAGCGCTATAGCTTTGCACACCATGAATCACCAGACAAAAGAGGGATTGATGTTGCTTTATTATATCAGCCACGTTATTTTAAACCAGTAAGTCAAGAAGGGTTTTCTTTAATGATTTATGACACAGAAGGTGAGCGCGTATATACACGTGATCAATTATTGGTGTCTGGTTATTTAGATGATGAGTTAATTCATATTATTGTAAACCATTGGCCGTCAAAAAGAGGCGGTTCTCGTAGTATTGCGTTTAGAGAAAAAGCCGCCGCATTGAATTTAGAAATTATTGAAAAAATTAGAGAAAAAGAACCCAATGCAAAAGTGATTACGATGGGCGATTTTAACGATGATCCGATTGAATCAAGTTTCAAAAAAATCATGAAAACAAAATCTAAAAAAGATGATGTTGCAGAAAATGACATGTACAACCCCTATGAATCTAAGTTTAAAAAAGGTAGTTTTACTGGCGCGTATAGAGACAATATTTCTTTATTTGACCAAGTAATTGTGAGCTCTCAGTTTGTAACTGCTACTAATGATTTTAGTGATTATAAAATGTACGACGCTAAAATCTATAGTCCAAAAAGGTTAATAAATAGAAAAGGAAGATTTAAAGGATACCCTAGAAGAAGTTTTTCTTACGGTAAATATGTAGAGGGTTATAGCGACCATTTTCCTGTTTATATTTTTTTAATGAAAGAAAAAAAATAGGACTTTACACTTAAAATCAGTACTTTAGCATCACGCCATTTTTAATTTCTCTATTAAAAATGAATCTCAAGTAATTATAATATAGAACCTTCAATTTATTTGAAGTTTCCAAAATAGTGTCATTCCTGCGGAAGCGGGAATCCATTATACCCCTTAAATAATTTAAGGAAAACTGTTTTTGCTATGAAACGGATATTTTTTGCTTGTGGCTTTATTCTTGTTTGCGGTTTTTGTTCTTCTCAAAATTCAGCTAAGAATAGCTATGTTATTAATACCATCGCTTTTTATAATCTCGAAAATTTATTTGATACTATTGACAATCCTTTAAAAAAGGATGAGTACAGTCCTATCCTCCAATTAAAAACAAATAAGTCTGAAGCTTATTGGAGTAAAATAGATAATATGTCACGAGTATTATCAGAAATAGGAAAGGAAAAAACAGGAAAATCCGCAGCAGTTATTGGCGTCTGTGAAATTGAAAACAGCAATGTATTAGATGATATATTAAACACCTCCTATTTTAAAAATCAACCCTATGATTACATTCATCAAGAATCTCCTGATTGGTGGGGTATTGATGTTGCATTAATTTATAATACGACTTTATTTAGTCCATCTGATTATAAATCTTTTGAGTTAAAAGCATGGAATGATAAAGGTTATCGTGTTAAAACAAGAAGCCAATTATTAGTGTCTGGATATTTAGACAATGAACTTATACACCTAATCATTAACCATTGGCCATCACAGAGAAGCGGTAAAGATAAAACAGCTTATTTAAGAAAGAAATCCGCCGAACTCACTTTAAGTATTTTAAACCAAATTAAATTAGAAGAGTCAAATAGTAAAATAATTATTATGGGTGATTTTAATGACAACCCAACAGATGAAAGTATTAAAAAAACTTTAGGAGCTAAACCAGAAAAAAAGAAATTGAAAGAAAATGATTTATACAACCCTTTTGAAAACATGTTTAAAAAAGGCATGGGATCACTCGGGTTTAGAGATAATGTAAATCTGTTTGACCAACTAATTTTAACGTCAAATTTATCTATTAATAATTACAAAAATTATCAGTTTTACAAAGCAGGAATTTATAACCCAACATATTTAACAACAAAACAAGGAAGGTATAAAGGCTATCCGTTTAGAAGTTTTTCTAACAATCAATTTACAGGTGGTTATAGTGATCACTACCCTGTATATATTTATTTGATTCGCGAACAATAATTGCTGGCATATTTTTTGCTAATTTTACACGAAACTAAATAATCAAATTAAACTTTATTTATTATGAAAAAATTATTTTTTACTCTTTTTATTATTCCGGCACTCCTTATTGCCCAAGAAGAAGATGCTATTCTAAATGATGCAATAAATAGAAATTCTAGCAACGCTTTGCGAATAAACTACAAAACAGAGAATAAAGGAAATCCATATTTGTATGACGAGTGGAAAAAAGGTTATTTAGTTATTAATGATACTGTTATTTCTAAACAAGATAAATTGCAAATGGATTTAGAAAAAGGAGAATTAATAGTTGGTATGGGTGAGGGTAGAGGAACAATAATTGATGATAAATCAGTTACTGGATTTGCCATTAATAAGCCAGATAACCTTAATAAACATTTTTATGTACGCTTAGAGCCATCACAGTTTGAAGATACAGACAGAACCTCTCAATTTTATGAAGTGATTTCTAATCTAGAAAAAACAAACTATTTAGTAAAGGAGGTACAAAAGTATCTATATGACCCTAATAGGAGCAGAGGGTATCAAACGGAAAACAGTTTGCCAATGGAATGGAAAAAAAGAACCTATTACTTTATTAAAAACAGTAGCGGTAAATACATTAAAACCAAACTAAATAAAAAAGCAGTCCTTAAGGTTTTGAGTGATAAAAACAAAGAGGTAAAATCTTATGTAGCATCAAATAAAATTAATTTTAAAAAAGAACATGATGTGGTAAAGCTTTTAAATTACTATCACAGTTTATAATAACGTAGGTTTATAAAACTCTTACAGCCACTACCTAAATTAGGTAGTGGTTTTTTTATTCCTCTTGAATGTCTTTCAGCATTAATTGTATCGATGTAGTTCCGTTCCAATGGTTTTCGTCAATGGTAAAAGCAGCTTTAAAAGATTTTCCATTTCCAATTAGTTGTAATTTATCTCCTAAACCAAAACCGATAGCATTGTATGTTTTTTGGTCAGCACCAGCTAAAATATTTAATTTAAGGTGACTTTTATCTGCCCCCACTTGTTTACCATAACCATTATCTCTTAATCCACTTGTCATAAAAACAGGATGCATATTTAAGGGGCCGAAAGGGGCAAATTGTTTTAATATCCGAAAAAGTTTTGGTGAAATATCACTTAACTCTATTTCTGAGTTGATAGATAATTGAGGTGTTTTTAATTCTTCTGGCATTGTTTTTTTAACAACATCTTCAAACTTCAATTTAAACTTCTCATAGTTTTCTGGTAATAGTGTTAAACCAGCTGCATACTTATGTCCTCCAAATTGTTCTACAAATTCTGAGCATTGATCAATAGCATTATACACATCAAAACCTTTAACTGATCTTGCCGATGCAGCATATCTATCACCACTTTTTGTAAAAACTAAGGTAGGTCTATAATAAGTTTCTATCAATCTAGAAGCCACAATACCAATAACACCTTTATGCCAAGTTTCGCTATAAACAACAGTCGAAAGGTTTTGTTGTTCATTAGTTGCTTTAATTTGTTCGAGAGCTTCATCTGTTATTTTTTTATCTAGTTCTTTTCTGTCTGAATTAAATTTTTCAATTCCACTTGCCAATTTTAAGGCTGATTCAAAGTCTGTTTGAGTTAAAATATCAACCGCATGCTGACCGTGTTTCATTCGTCCTGCAGCATTAATTCGAGGGGCAATTACAAAAACAACATCAGTAATTGTCAATTCTTTTCTATCTAATTGATGAATCAAAGCTTTGATTCCAACTCTTGGGTTTTTATTAATTACTTGTAATCCATGATATGCCAATACACGATTTTCTCCAGACATCGGAACAATATCTGCTGCAATTGCCGTGGCAACCAAATCTAAATACGGAATTAAATCCTCTATCTTTTGTTGCTGATTTATAGCCAATGCCTGAATCAATTTAAATCCAACACCGCAACCACACAATTCGTCATAGGGATAGTTACAATCTTCTTGTTTTGGGTCTAAAACGGCTACTGCTTTCGGAATTTCACCACCCGGTCTGTGATGATCACAAATAATAAAATCAATATTTTTATCTGATGCGTAATCAACTTTATCAATAGCTTTGATACCACAGTCTAACGCAATAATAAGTGAGAAATCATTGTCATGAGCAAAATCAATCCCTTTATAAGAAACGCCATAACCCTCATCATATCTATCAGGAATATAGGTTGCAACATTAGGATATAGCGACAACAAATAAGAAGACATTAATGAAACGGCAGTAGTACCATCAACATCATAATCGCCATATACCAAAACATTTTCGTTGTTGGCAATTGCTTTTTCAATGCGCGTAACCGCCACATCCATATCTTTCATTAAATATGGGTCGTGTAAATCTTTTAAGCTTGGACGAAAAAAATGTTTAGCATCTTTAAAAGTTTCAATGTCTCGCTGCACCAATAATTTGGCAATCAAAATATCTACTCCCAAATCATTTGCGAGCGTAGATACTTTTTCAGCATCAGGCTGTTCTTTTAAAATCCAACGCATTTTTTATAGCATTTTTTTACTGTTCTATATATTCTACATTCACAGTTACATCCGTAAATTTACGAAACATTTCCATCACACCACAATAGCGCTCAACAGATAAGTCAACCGCCTTCTGAATTTTACCCTTTTTAAAATCGGATCCAAAAAACTGATAGGTCACCACTACATCTTTATATATTTTTGGATGCTCATCAGTTAACTCAGCAGCTACCTCTACTTTAAAATCATCTACCTCAGCACGCATTTTTTTTAAGAGAGAAACAATATCTAACGCTCCACAACCTGCAAGCGAACTCAACATTAATGCCTTTGGACGCACCCCAATACTTTCAACTCCTTCTGCGGGTGCATCAATCATAATTGTATTGTCTCCTTGGTTGGATTCAAACAAGTTTTCACCCTTCCAATTCATTTTTATTTTTGCCATATTATTAGTTTATTAAGTTTCAAAATTAAGCAAATATTGTGTCGGATTTTCGTAATATTGTTTACAATTTTTAAATTTTTTATTTCATGAAAAGGATTCACGGACAATTTGTAGATATATTAGGGAAGCGTATTTTTTCGGCCGAAGTAAGTATTGAAAATGGGAGAATAAAATCCGTTTTAGAAAAAGAACATTCCAATAAAAATTTCATCCTTCCTGGATTTGTCAATGCACATATTCATATAGAAAGTTCTATGTTAGTTCCTTCAGAGTTTGCTAGAATAGCGGTGTTACATGGTACTGTTGCAACCATTTCTGACCCTCATGAAATAGCCAATGTATTGGGTAAAGATGGTGTTTATTATATGATTGAAAACGGAAAGAAAGTTCCGTTAAAATTTCATTTTGGCGCACCTTCTTGCGTTCCTGCAACAAGTTTTGAAACTGCGGGTGCTGTAATTGATTCTGATGGAATCAAAGAACTAATGGCTTCTCCAGACATTAATTATTTAGCTGAGATGATGAATTATCCCGGGGTTTTATTTGAAGATGAAGAAGTCCTTAAAAAAATTGCATGGGCAAAACATTTTAACAAACCGGTGGATGGGCATGCGCCTGGATTAAGAGGAGCCGATGCTAAAAAATATATTGATGCGGGTATCTCTACCGATCATGAATGTTTTACTTATGATGAGGCAAAAGAGAAATTATCCTACGGAATGAAAATTTTAATTCGCGAAGGGTCTGCTGCAAAAAACTTTGAAGCCTTGATAGGTTTACTTCCAGAACATTTTGCAAACATGATGTTTTGTTCTGATGACAAACCCCCAGATGATTTAATTTTAGGACATATTAATCAGTTGTGTGCTAGAGCAGTTGCTAAAGGAATTGATGTTTTCAAAGTATTGCAATCGGCGTGTATCAATCCTGTAAAACATTACAACATGAATGTTGGTTTATTAAATGTTGGTGACACTGCTGATTTTATCGTGGTAGAAGATTTAAAAAACTTCAAGGTTGTACAAACGTATATTGATGGTGAACCTGTTGCTGAAAACGGGCAGTCATTTGTTGAGCAAGTTTCGTTTGAATCACCCAATAATTTTAATGTAGATTCAAAATCTATTGAAGATTTTAGAGTAGAGGCTACTGGAAATAAAATTAGAGTAATTGAAGCTTTAGAAGGGCAATTAATCACAAATGAGATTCATGCAGAATCATTAATTGAAAACGGAAATTTAGTTTCGGATGTAAAAAAAGATGTTTTAAAAATGACGGTGGTGAATCGTTATCAAAACACAGAACCATCCATTGCTTTTATCAAAAACTTTGGATTACAAAAAGGAGCTATTGCTAGTTCGGTTGCTCATGATTGTCATAATATTGTTGTGGTTGGAACGAGTGATGAAGAAATTTGTAAAGCAGTAAATCTGATTATTAAAAATAAAGGCGGAGTCTGTGCTGTTGATGGAGAAACTCAAAAGTCATTGGCATTACCTGTTGCCGGAATCATGAGCGACCAAGATGGTTGGACTGCAGGAAAAGCATATCAAGAAATAGATGCTATGGCAAAAGAATTAGGTTCTAATTTAAAAGCACCATTTATGACTTTATCGTTTATGGCTTTGTTGGTAATACCAGATTTAAAATTATCGGACAAAGGCTTGTTTAGCGGTTCTAAATTTGAGTTTGTCAACTTGCAGATGTAGATTGTCATGTTGAGCGCAGTCGAAACATCTCATTGTATTCCTGCGAAGGCAGGAATCTAAACCCAGTTTAGAAGAGTGACAAATCGATTTAATATGGATTCCCGTTTGCATGGGGAAGACAATAAAAAGATTATTTCTAATTTCGTAAATCTAACTTTTAGATTTTCCACCAACCACAATCACAATTTCACCTTTGGGTGGTTTATTGGTATAATATGCCAAGACTTCTGTTGCAGTTCCTCTAATGGTTTCTTCAAACAATTTGGTTAATTCTCGCGAAACGGATACTTGTCTGTCATTACCAAAATACTCAGCAAAATGCCCTAAGGTTTTTATCAGTTTATGAGGAGATTCGTAAAAAATCATTGTTCTAGTTTCTTCTGCTAACAACTTTAATCGAGTTTGACGCCCTTTTTTTACGGGTAAAAACCCTTCAAAAACAAACTTATCATTTGGCAATCCACTATTAACCAAAGCAGGGACAAATGCCGTTGCGCCAGGTAAGCATTCCACTTCAATATCATTTTCTATACAAGCACGTGTCAATAAAAATCCGGGATCAGAAATGGCTGGAGTCCCAGCATCAGAAATTAATGCAACAGTTTCTCCACTTTTAATTCTATCTACCAATCTATCAACCATTTTATGCTCGTTATGCATATGATGCGATTGCATGTGAGTCGCAATCTCAAAATGCTTTAATAATTTTCCAGAAGTTCGGGTGTCTTCTGCTAAAATTAAATCGACTTCTTTTAAAACCTTAATGGCTCTAAAAGTCATGTCGTCAAGATTTCCGATGGGAGTTGGAACTAAATATAGTTTGGACATTTGTACGTTTTCTAAAATGCGAAGTTACGAAGAAAAAACCTTGAATTATGTCATTTCGAAATGAACATAAGTGATTGAGAAATCTCATAACAAATATTAGTAATAATGAGATATCTCACATTCGTTCGATATGACAATTATTGTCTTTCCCGTGAAAACGGGAAACCACTTTTTGTTTATCTGGATTCCGCATCAAGTGCGGAAAGACAAAATTATATTACTTCTTTCTTGTAAAATAAGAAACCAATAATAAAATCATTGATATAGTTGGAAACGGATCAACCTCTCTAACCATCAAGTGAGCAAAAAAAGCCAATACAAAATTGAAGAAAAATCCAGCATAAGTCAATTCTACTAAAACTCGATTCTTATTAAATAAAATCACTAAAGAGCCAATAATTTTTGCAGCGGCTAAAGGGTAAATTAAATAGACTGGGTATCCATATCGTTCAAAATACATTACCAAGACATCATAATAAATAACATACAAAACACCTATAAGAATCAGCAAACTAAATAATGAATAAGTCGCGATTTGATGTGTGGTTTTTCTATTAAGCATAAAATCATAAGGTTTCAAAACAAATATAGCAACTATCTTTTACAAGATTAGTTTAATCACTAAATTTGCAGTCAATTTTTTAAGATACTTATGTATAGAAATCATACAAATGGAGCGTTGCGCTTAGCCAATGTAAATGAAGAAGTTACACTTGCAGGATGGGTGCAAAAAGTAAGAAATAAAGGTTTTATGGTTTGGGTAGATTTACGTGATCGTTACGGAATTACTCAATTGATTTTTGACGAAGAAAGAACAGATGCTACCGTTTTTGAACTTGCTAAAACATTAGGACGTGAATTTGTGATTCAGGTTAAAGGAACTGTGATTGAGCGTCAGTCTAAAAACCCAAAAATGGACACTGGTGATATCGAAATTCTAGTTTCTGAATTGACTGTTTTAAATGCATCTAAAACTCCACCTTTTACAATTGAAGATGAAACTGATGGGGGTGAAGAATTGCGTATGCAATATCGTTATTTGGATATTAGAAGAAATCCTGTAAAAGAGAATTTAATTTTCAGATCTAAGGTAACGCAAGAGGTTCGTAATTATTTATCTTCTGATGGGTTTATAGAAGTAGAGACTCCGTATTTAATAAAATCTACTCCAGAAGGAGCACGAGATTTTGTGGTACCAAGTCGTATGAATGAAGGACAGTTTTATGCTTTACCACAATCGCCACAAACCTTTAAGCAATTGTTGATGGTTGGTGGTATGGACAAATATTTTCAGATTGTAAAATGTTTTAGAGATGAGGATTTACGTGCAGATAGACAACCAGAATTTACACAGATAGACTGCGAAATGGCATTTATAGAGCAAGAAGATATCTTGAATGTTTTTGAAGGAATGACACGTCATTTACTAAAAGAAATTAACGGTGTTGAGGTTGGGGATTTTCCGAGAATGCAATATGATGATGCAATGCGTTTGTACGGAAATGATAAACCAGATATCCGATTTGGAATGCAGTTTGGCGAGTTGAATGAAGTTGCGCAACACAAAGATTTTGGTGTTTTTAATAATGCCGAATTAGTAGTTGGAATTGCGGTACCAGGAGGGAACTCATACAGCCGTAAAGAAATCGACAAAATCATTGATTGGGTAAAGCGACCACAAATTGGAGCCTTAGGAATGGTTTATTCTCGTTGCAATGACGATGGAACTTTTAAATCATCAGTAGATAAATTTTATAATCAAGATGATTTAGCAAAATGGGCTGAGGTTACCGGAGCAAAATCAGGTGATTTAATTTGTATTTTATCAGGAGACACAAATAAAGTAAGAGCACAATTAAGCGCTTTGAGAATGGAATTGGCAGAACGTTTAGGGTTAAGAGACCCAAAAGTTTTTGCACCATTATGGGTAGTAGATTTTCCGTTGTTAGAATTAGATGAAGAGACAGGAAATTACCACGCTATGCATCATCCATTTACATCACCAAAACCAGGGCAATTAGAATTGTTAGAAACCAACCCTGGAGACGTGAAAGCAAATGCTTACGATTTGGTATTGAACGGAAATGAAATTGGTGGAGGTTCTATCAGAATTCACGATAAACAAATTCAAGCAACCATGTTAAAACATCTTGGTTTTTCTGACGAAGAAGCAAAAGCACAATTCGGATTTTTAATGGATGCCTTTGAATATGGTGCACCTCCACATGGTGGTTTGGCATTTGGATTGGATAGATTAGTGTCAATTTTAGGAGGACAAGAAACGATACGTGACTTTATTGCTTTCCCAAAAAACAACTCAGGGCGTGACGTAATGATCGATGCACCTGCACCAATTAATGATGAACAATTAACAGAATTGAGTTTAAAACTCAATTTAAAATCATAAAGCTAAAATCCTGCTTTTGGTAGGATTTTTTTAACTTTGAACATATAACTTAAATACCCTTTTATTATGATTTCAAAAACAATAATTGAAGCACTTAATTCGCAAATAAAATTAGAGGCAAATGCATCTATGCAATATTTATCTATGGCTTCTTGGGCAGAAATAAATGGATTTAACGGAGTAGCAAATTTTTTCTTTGGGCAGTCAGAAGAAGAGAGAATGCACATGATTAAGTTGGTAAAATTTATTAACGAACGTGGAGAGGAAGCTGTGATTCCTGCCTTGGACAAACCAAAAAGTAAGTTTGATTCTTTGCAAGATATTTTTTCAACTTTTTTAGAAAGTGAAGAAACCGTTACTCACAATGTCAACAAAATTGTTTTTCAATGTTTAGAAGCAAAAGATTATACGGTGCATAATTTTATGCAATGGTATGTTTCAGAACAAGCAGAAGAAGAAGCTTTGGCAAGAACTATTTTAGACAAGTTTAAAATTATTGGCAACGATAAAGGTGGCTTGTATTTGTTTGATAGAGATATAGAAAATATAGCTGTAAATAAAGAGTAAGTTAAAAGCTCATTTATAAGATTTAATCTATACATCTTTAGTTTAAGGATAGCAGATATTCTTTTATATTAAATATAAATGCCAAAAATTACTTTACTTCTTCGTAAATTTTTGATTTGGAAATACAAACATATTTCTGAACGCAATTTTGTTTATATCTTAAGTGTACTTGTAGGATTGTTAGCAGGGTTAGGTATCGTAACGTTAAAAAACATCACGCATTTTATACAATCATTATTAGAAGGTAAAATTATTGAAGGCTCTTCTGCCTTTTATTTTTCAAAAATATATACTTAAAAAAAAGATTAGTCATGGTATAACTTCTGCGCTTCATTCCATTTCTAGACGTAATGGAATCATAGAGCCTTTTAAAATTTATGCACCTTTAATAGCAGCACCTTTAACCGTTGGTTTTGGGGGTTCTGTAGGGCTTCAAGGACCTGCTGTTACCGTAGCTTCGGCAATAGGGTCTAACATTTCTCAAGTTTTTCATATCAATGCAAAAACAAGAATGTTGCTTATTGGTTGTGCTACTGCTGGCTCTTTAGCCGCCATGTTTAAAGCACCCGTAGCAGCGATTATTTTTGCGGTAGAAATCTTTAGTTTAGATTTAGCATTTGCATCATTAATTCCATTATTACTCGCTTCTGTTTCTGCGATAATGACTTCCTATTTATTCTTGGGCTCAGATTCCTTTTTTGGTTTTGATTTACAAGACACCTTCGAAATGAAAGACCTTTTCTTTTATATCATCCTCGGAATCGGAACCGGAGTAGCATCCGTCTATTTTAATAAAATGTACTTTTTTATTACTGATTTTTTTAAGCGATTTAAAAATCCAATTCAGAAATTACTAATTGGAGGTGCTGCTATCGGGATCATGCTTTATTTCATTCCACCACTATATGGTGAGGGTTTTGACTTGATGAATGATCTGTTGTTAGGAAACGATATTAGGGCTTTAAACCAAACACCGTTTAATGCTGATTTAACCAACATTTGGATCGTAATTGCGCTGTTAGTTGGTATTACTTTTTTTAAAGCAATTGCTATGACAACAACATTTGCTGCAGGTGGTGTTGGGGGGGATTTTTATTCCAACCTTGTTTATGGGAAGTACCATCGGTAATATTGTAGCAAAGGTTATCAATAATCTTGGGTTCGGATTTCATGTAGACGAATCTAGTTTTACATTGGTTGGTATGACAGGATTGTTAGCAGGCGTTTTACATACTCCCCTAACAGCTATTTTCTTAATTGCCGAAATTACTGGAGGCTATGAATTGTTTCTTCCTTTAATGACTGTTGCAGCAATCTCTTTTGGGCTTACTAAATACTTTGTTCCAAATTCTATTTACACATCAGAGTTGGCAAAAAAGGGACAATTAATTACGCACAATAAAGACAGCCACGTATTAATTATGATGAAGATTGATAAGATTATTGAACGGAATTTTATTAAATTAACTCCAGAAATGAAATTAGGAGATGTGCTTAAAAATGCTGTAGCAAAATCTTCTCGAAATCATTTTCCTGTGGTGAATGATGAAAATGAATTCTTAGGAATTTTATTACTTGATGATATTAGGAGTATGATGTTTGACACTGACTTGTATGATAAAGTTACCGTAAAAGAATTGATGGACAGTGCCCCAGATATTATTGATTACGATAACGATTCTGTTGCACAAATCATGAAAAAATTCAAATATAGTGGCGCTTGGAATTTACCTGTAATTAAAGGAGGTGAGTATTATGGATTCATTTCTAAATCAAAATTATTGTCAGTTTATCGGCGTAAATTGGTTGAATTTTCAAATTAATTTTTTTATTTTTTGAACGATGAAATATATTATTTTAGTATTTACAATTCTATCTTTTGGAAGTATTCTCACAGGTTTTTTAATTGAAAGCGAATTCTCTGAAAAGTTTATTGGTTTTGGGGTTTTAGGAATCTTTTTTATTGTGATTCCATTATTTTCCTATCACCATTGGAAAGGAAAAGACGTTAAAGATTATATGATAACCAAAGAGAGTTTAAAAAAGATGCGAGATAGTCAAAAATAGATAGCTTTGTCTTTCCCGTGAAAACGGGAATCCATACTTATCATTTATAAATAGATTCGTGCTTTTGCAGGAAATACAATCAATTCAAATTGCGTTTTTCCACAAAAAAACGCGACAGCAATTTTCCGCATTCTTCTTCCAATACTCCACCGGTCATTTTTGTTTTTGGATGTAATGTTGTTTTCATCGAAATACAACCACGTTGTACATCTCTTGCACCAAATACAATTTTTCCAATTTGTGTCCAATAACTTGCACCAGCACACATTTGACAAGGCTCAATAGTTACATACAAGGTGCAGTCTTTTAAATATTTTCCACCTAAAAAATCAGAAGCAGAAGTAAAAGCTTGCATTTCGGCATGTGCTGTAACATCATTAAGTGTTTCAGTTAAATTATGAGCCCTCGCAATAATTTGATCTTTACAAACAATCACCGCCCCAATAGGAACTTCTCCTAAGTTATAAGCTTGTTGCGCTTCTTGTAAAGCGCGTTTCATAAAATAAGTGTCGTCAAATGGTTTTAGCATAGCTTATAAATTCAATTGTAAAATTAGTCAAATTATATTTTTTCAAATTTCACGGTAAAATGTCGCATAATTGGCGCTTCATCAATTATTCTATAGCCTGTTTTAGCTTGATCTCTTGTGTCATGTATATTCTTTAAAACAGCTACTATGTAATCCATATGATTCTGAGAATAGGTTCTTCGAGGTATTGCCAACCTGACCAATTCTAGTTCAGGATATCTATTTTTACGAGTAAATGGATCTCTATCTGCCAAAACAGTTCCTATTTCAACGCCTCTAATTCCACCTAAAATATAAAGTTCAATTGCCAAAGCTTGCGCCCTATATTCATTTCTAGGAATGGTTGGTACAAATTTATTTGCATCGATAAAAATAGCATGCCCCCCAATTGGGTGTTGTACAGGAATCTCCAATTCAATTAGTTTTTCTCCTAAATAAGAAACTTGCTCAATTCTGCTTTCTAAATAATCAAATTCGGTCGCTTCATCCAAACCCACAGCCAAAGCAGCCATATCTCTACCATTCATACCTCCATAAGTAATAAACCCTTCATACATAATATTAAAGACAGTAGCTTTCTTATAAACTTCTTCGTCATTTAGTGCTATGAATCCACCCATATTTACCAATCCATCTTTTTTAGCACTCATGGTCATTCCATCACCATAGCTAAATAGTTCTTTAGCTATTTCTTTGATAGTTATATCTTCATAACCCTTTTCTCTTTTTTTAATAAAATAGGCATTTTCAGCAAACCTTGCCGAATCAAAATACAATGGGATACCGTACGATTTGCAAAGTTCCGATACCTCTTTCACGTTCTGCATAGAAACAGGTTGACCACCAGAACTGTTGCATGTTATTGTTAGAATTACAAATGGTATTTTCTCTTTTGGGTTTTCTTTTAAAGCTTTTTTGAGCTTTTCTAAATCGACATTTCCTTTAAATGGGTGTTCAGCAGCAGTGTCAAATGCTTCATCAATTGTACAATCAACAGCAGTTGCTTTCCTAAACTCAATATGTCCTTTTGTTGTATCAAAATGTGAATTTCCAGGGATGAAATCTCCTTCATTAACTATAGCAGAAAACAATACATTTTCAGCAGCTCTTCCTTGATGAGTAGGTAAAAAATGAGAGAATCCTGTAATTTTTTTAACAACATCTTTTAGCTTTAAAAAAGATGCTGAACCTGCATAACTTTCATCCCCACTCATCATAGCAGCCCATTGATTATCACTCATAGCTCCCGTACCAGAATCAGTTAACAAGTCAATAAAAACTTTATCAGAAGAAAGGTTAAACAAATTGTAGTCAGCCTCTTTAATCCATTTTTTTCGTTGTTCAACAGTTGATTTTTTTATGGATTCAACCATTTTAATTTTATAGGGTTCTGCATATGGTAAATTCATCATTTGGTAATTTAAATATTAATAATAAGTTGTAAAATAATAGAGATAATATTCTCAAAAAAACGAAGAATTTTTAAACCAAGTCATCTGGCCTTTTGATGTTTAGACCAACATCCTTTAAAAAAATATTTTTAATGATAGCACTCATAAAATATAAATCTATATCAGCAAAGGTATACTTTATTTATAAAAATATAAGGTCATTATATTATAAATCTTATGTGTAAATCAGTAATAAAATATTGTAGTTTTGCTTCATGCAAAAATCATTGCTTCAACATATCAACAATCCAAAAGATTTACGGCGACTTTCTAAAAAAGAGTTGCATAAAGTTGCTAAAGAATTAAGGCAGTTTATTATTGAAATTGTCGCAACAAAAGAAGGACATTTAGGAGCAAGTTTGGGCGTGGTAGAGTTAACAATTGCACTTCATTATATTTTTGACACTCCTAATGATTTATTAATTTGGGATGTTGGCCATCAAGCATACGGTCATAAAATTTTAACAGGACGGAAAAACATTTTTCATACCAACCGGCAGTTCGGTGGAATCTCAGGTTTCCCAAAAAGAAATGAAAGTAAATATGATGCTTTTGGTGTTGGGCATAGCTCTACTTCAATATCAGCTGCTCTCGGCATGGCAATTGCATCAAATCTAAAAGGAGATTTTGACAAACATCATATTGCAGTAATTGGCGATGCATCTATAGCTTCGGGAATGGCTTTTGAAGGTTTGAATCATGCAGGAGTTTCTGATGCAAACCTATTGATAATATTAAACGACAATGCTATGGGAATTGATCCAAGCGTTGGTGCATTGAAAGAATATTTTACCAATGTAAAAGCAGGTAAATCTGTTCGAAGAAATAATATTATTGAGGCGCTTAACTTTAATTATTCTGGTCCAATAAATGGAAATGATTTGGATGCGGTATTATCAGAATTAGAAAGATTGAAACATGTAAAAGGGCCAAAGTTTTTACATATTATAACGACCAAAGGAAAGGGTTTAGAAAAAGCCGAGAAAGATCAGGTAAAATATCATGCTCCTGGAAAATTTGATGCAGCAACAGGAAATATTATTACAAAACAGGATGAGGTTTTAGCACCTAAATACCAAGATGTTTTTGGATTGACATTGGTTGAATTGGCTAAAGAAAACGATAGGGTTACGGGTATTACCCCGGCAATGCCAACGGGGAGTTCTTTAAAATATATGTTGTCAGAATTTCCTAAAAGAGCTTTTGATGTAGGTATTGCAGAGCAACATGCAGTAACCTTGTCTGCAGGATTAGCAACCCAAGGAATGATTCCTTTTTGTAATATTTATTCTACTTTTTTACAGCGTGCTTATGACCAAATAATTCATGATGTAGCATTGCAAAATTTACCCGTAATATTTTGTTTAGATAGAGCAGGATTGGTTGGTGAAGACGGCGCAACACACCATGGGGTTTTTGATATTTCTTTTTTACGATTGATTCCGAACCTCATCATTTTTGCTCCAATAAATGAGCAAGAATTGCGCAACATCATGTTTACAGCACAATTAGGTTTAGAGCATCCAATTGCGATTCGTTACCCAAGAGGAAGAGGTACTATGATAGATTGGAAAACTCCTTTTGAAAAAATGGAAATAGGCGTAGCCGAACAATTATCATCAGGTAATAAAGTAGCTGTTTTAACTATCGGAACTATCGGAAATACAATTATTGAATTGGAGAAATACCTACCTAAAAATACTATTTCACATTTTAATATGCGTTTTGTAAAGCCTTTGGATAAAAAAACACTGCAACAAGTATTTAAACAGTTTGATAAAATTATCACTATAGAAGATGGAACTATTGTTGGTGGATTTGGGTCGGCAATTTTAGAATTTGTATCAGAAAATAATTATCAAAATAAAACCATTAAACGGTTAGGTATTCCAGATAACTTTATTGAGCATGGTAAGATAATAGAACTTCAAAAAATTGTTGGTTTAGATAAGCCCTCTATTTTAGAAGAAATTCACTCGTTTATTTAGTGTGAAAATAGAATACAAAAAAAGGGAAGCATTTGCTTCCCTTTTTTGCTGTTTAGGTCAAAGACCTATTCTCTTTATTTACTCAATAATAATCTTTTGAGTAGATTGAACATTATTAGCTGTAAATTTTACAATGTAAACTCCACTTGCTAAATTCAAGGACAGTTGTTGATTTGCACCTGTAGCAAAATCAAGATTAGAAGCGTGAACTTCTCTACCATTCACATCAAAAATATTTAAAGCACCTACTCTAACTTCAGAAGTAGGAGCAATGGTAATTTCACCATTTGATACTGTTGGGTAAATTTTAATCAAATTATTTTGAGCGAACTCATCAACAGATAATCCAGAAGCAGTATTGTCAAAAGTACCAGTAAACATACCTCTACCATAGGTAGATGCTAAAACTGTATAATCAGAAGTTCTCATATCAAAACTTGTAACTTTTACATCTTTCATTCCATCTTGTGATTGATACCAAGTTGGAGTTGCTGCTGAAAAATTATTGGTTGCCCAAACACCTAATTCAGTACCAACAATAACTTCGTCATAATTAAGTGGATTAGCTAAAATAGCTCTAGTTGGCATATCTGGCAAATTACCTTCTTTATTGCTCCACGTTGCACCTCCATCATCGCTAAAAAAGACACTTGTTACACCATAATTATAAAAAGTAACATAAATATCATTTTCTGTTTCTCCTAATTCTATACAAGAAATGCTTCCTAAAAAATCAGGACCAGAAATATCTGACCATGATGGTGAAGCATTTGCATTGGTTAACTTTAATAATTCACCTCCAGAAGTACCAACAAACAACGTTGTCGTAGTAAAAGTAGATGGTTTAAAAGCTGTTGGGGTTGATGTTAATAATGCATTAGTTAAGGCAGCCGGAGTAGCGGAGCTTGTTCCTAATGTATACCTGTTTATTTGACCACTACCATCAGTATATAAGATATTATTATCGCTGTCTAAGGCTGCAGGATTTATAAATTGTCCTGAACCTGTATCACTAACAATTGTATAGGAAGCCCCTCCCGTATTATAATTGTGGTAAGAAAATGAATTGTAAACATAAGATGCAATCATATAACCTCTATCTTTATCAATAAAGACATAAGCTCCATCTCCACCTCTGATTTCATTAGAACCTCCTATACCAGCAGAAGCACTATTAATTAATTGCGAGCCATTATCTTGTGCTCCAGCCAAGAATTTTTCATCACCTACTTCTGGACCAATCGCGCCCTTATAAAACTGTAAGGTGTTGTAATTTTTATTTCTTGACGAGATTAATCCTCCTGAATTAATTAAATAATAAACCCCTCCATCATTACAAACCACTCCTTTTGTTGGGTCAGATGGGTCAAAAACAAGTGTGTGTTGATCAGCATGAACTAATGAAACGTTTAACCCAGCTAAAGCGTTGTTGTTAGACCATTTAGAAATTTGAGACCAATTGGCCGCAGAATCGTTGGTTCTATATAAATCAATTCCTCCAACATAAACTTTTCCATCATCTGTTGGGTCAACCTCTAGTAATAAATCATAAAAAGCTTGACCTCTTGTAAAGTCATCTGATGGTTGGCCTGTATCAACAGGTGTTGGTTGTGTTAAGCTTGTTTCGTTTGCGAATTCATCCGTGGTTTTCATCAACTCTAAAGGAGCCCCAGCAGTTAACTCTGCAAGAACGTATACTGTACCAGAACTGGTTCCTGACACAGCAATTTGAGTTCTATCAGCATTAGGAATCGTTTGTCTTAATGAAAAATTGATACCATCAGATGAAGATAAAATTCTACCTCCACCATCACCGTATGTACTACTATTTGTAGTTGATACCCATACTTTATTATCCGCTGCTATTTCAATATCATTTGGCATATATGGGTTATCTCTCCCTATTTCTAAATCTATTTGGGTCCAATTTGCACCACCATCAGATGATCTAAACAATCCAAATTCATCAATTCCAAAACCAGTTACCGGAGTTTCGCCAGGAGCACCTAGAGAATATCTAAAAGCAGAATCTGATGCACCTACAAAAACTTCAGAAACACCTTCACCTACATCACGTATAGCGATATCATTAATATGAGAAATACCTGTAACAAATGTACCTGTACCTCCAACAACAGATACGTTA
This sequence comes from Urechidicola sp., assembly GCA_028599075.1. Lineage (GTDB taxonomy): Bacteria > Bacteroidota > Bacteroidia > Flavobacteriales > Flavobacteriaceae > Urechidicola. The sequence goes on from JAQRMW010000177.1 coordinate 26,877, forward strand.
ACTGTATTGCTATTTCCTAACTCGGTTAAAATACCAGCACCATCTGCTTGTGAAATCATAAATGAAGGGATGGTTACGGTATCCCCAACTGCACCGGCTCCCATAGATATTGGAGCGCCAGCAACATTATTTATTACAATAACAGCTACAGCACCTGCATTTTCAGCGTTTAATACTTTGGTTCCAAATTCACAATTTCCTCTTTCTATAACAGCGATATTACCATTAATTGCACCTGCATTATTAAGGGCCGTACACGCTTCTGTTGGCACACCCGATGCGGTACTTGCTAAAACTAAATTTCCACTAAATGAACCTATTGCAGGACCAAAACCAGCAGGCACAAAATCATAATCGCCTGCAATACTACCTGGTGAGTTTACAGTTAGTACACTAAGTGTACCTGGAGTAACTCCTGTTTGTCCACCAAAAACTTGTGTCCAATTGGCTCCGCCATCAGTAGATTTCCATACACCATTCCCATTTACATCTCCAAAAACATACGATTCTCCAGTACCAACATAAAAGGTTTGAGTATCATTTGGGTCGTAAGCAATACAACTTATCCCTAAATTTTGAGGGATGTTAACTTCTGCCCAAGCTGAAGCTCCATCTGTAATATCGTCATTAACCCATAAACCTCCACTTACACCACCGGCAAAAACACGTTTGTTGGTTCCGTCATTAGGGTCAAACATAATGGCTCTTGTTCTACCACCTACATTGTCTGGTCCTCTTTCTTCCCAACTATTAGAATTTTCTCCTGGAACTCTGCTAAATTGATCGTATAAAGTTTCTTGTAAAGCCAATACTCTTTCTGGATGAGGTCTTCCAGTCGAAGGATCCATCGTTAATTCAAACATTTGTTCAAAATACTTATTTGGAGGAATTCCTTTTGCTTTTCTTTCAGCCTTAGTAAGTTTTAATGTTTCTTTAAAAGGGCTATTTTCTAAATGAGAAGCATGTTTTTCTCTTAAAAGTTCTATTTCACTTTTAGAATTAAAATTGGTTTGAAGCACCAAGCCTAAAACTATTAACGTTGCAATACTACTTGCAATAAGTAATTTTTTTTTCATTTTTTATTTTTTGAAGTTGTTTTTTTTGAGTGTTAGCAAATATACTAATAATGTGTTCTTTACCGAACGGAAAGTGTTAAATTAAAACACTTCACCCATAATTTTTTTGTGAATTAGGATTGCATAACTATCAGACATGATAGAAACAAAACTACACGCAATACTGATTCGGTCATATAAATTGTCTTTTGTAATTTGATAATTATCTGGCAACAACCTAATTACCAATTTATCATAATTAGAAGCTGAACCGTTATATGTATTATTAATTGCCGAAATAAATACGTTTAGTAAGTCTGACAATACACGGTAACCAGCTACCTCTTTTTCAACAACCTCTTTACTTTTATAAATACGTTCAATACTTATTTTTATGATGTCGTTAATCTGCGCCTCATATTTACACTTATCTAACAATGAATTGTTATAATCTCCATTTAAGATAGTAGCTTCATTTTCTAAAAAGATAGTGGCAGCCTCGTTTATTAAATTACCAATAGCCAAAGCCCTTAGGTAACTGACTCTATCCTTTTTAGATTTTAACTGATAGTATTTTTCTGTGTTGATGTTGTCTCTCACCAAATTAATGAGATACTCTAAAGCAAATTCTTCTTCTATCAAGCCAAGGTTGATACCATCTTCAAAATCGATTATGGTATAACAAATATCATCTGCAGCTTCTACTAAATACGCTAGAGGGTGTCTGTTAAAAGCAAGATGTTCATCAGCTCTAAGTCGAGGTAGCCCTAAAGTTTCAACCACATCTTTAAATGCATTAACCTCTGATTGAAACACACCATATTTTTTATCTACAATATGACTACTTGGTTTTTTAGGAAGCGATTCTTTTGGGTATTTCATAAAAGTTCCCAAGGTTGCATATGATAATCGCAAACCTCCTTCAACACCTTCTCTATTCTCTGTCAAAATTTTGAATCCGTTCGCATTTCCTTCAAAGTCTATTAAGTCTTGCCACTGTTTATCGGTCAAATCCTTTTTAAAATGCTGTCCATTACCAGACTTAAAATATTCGCCTATGGCTTTTTCTCCAGAATGTCCAAAAGGAGGGTTTCCAATATCATGTGCAAGTGCCGCTGCTGCTACAATAGCTCCAAAATCATTGGCTTGATATCCCTTTTCTTTAAGGTCTGGATATTTCTCAATCAATTTTTTTCCTACAATTCTACCTAAAGATCTCGCCACCACGCTTACTTCTAAACTATGAGTTAATCGAGTGTGTACAAAGTCGGTTTTAGACAAGGGTACTACTTGAGTTTTGTCTTGCAAGCTTCTAAAAGAATCAGAAAAAATAATACGATCATAATCAACTTCAAAGCCCAAACGAGTCTCGTCTTGGTCTTTTCTTAATCTGGTTTCTGTGTCGCCAAAGCGTTTTAAAGAGAGGAGTTGTTCCCAATTCATGGTATAAAATTTTGTGTTGGCAAGATACAGTTTTCGAGGAAATAAAAATAGGCCTCTCTTAACATAAAAGAAACATAACAATCACATTGATTTAATAAGCCCTTAACATTCACTTAACTTCTGCACAAGTTATTTGTAATATAAAATTAAGAGAAAAACTAATGATAAAAAATAGATTACTCATACTCCTTTTTATTTTGACTTGTGGAAGTGTCTTTTCACAAAAAGGAATCATTTCTGGGCAAACCTTAGATGCCGAAATGAACAGTGAGCCATTACCTTTTGCCAATGTTTTTATTAAAGGAACAACCACAGGTGCCACCACAGATTTTGACGGGAATTTTTCACTAAATGTTGATGAGGGTATCGTTACTTTGGTGATTAGTTTTGTTGGTTACCAAACGATTGAAATAGAAAACATCAATGTTGTAGCTGGTGAAACGGTTGAATTGAATCCAATCATATTAAAAGCTGATGAAGGAGAATCTTTAGACGAAGTTGCTGTAACCGCTTCTACAAAAAAAGAATCGGTCCAATCTTTATTGACCGAACAGAAAAAGGCAGTGGAATTAAAAACAGCTATCGGTGCTGATGAGTTGTCAGAAAAAAGTGTGAGTAATGCATCGGGTGCAGTCACAAAAATTTCAGGAGTTTCAAAAGAAGAAGGCTCAAACAATGTATATGTACGTGGTTTGGGAGATCGTTATTTAAATACCACATTTAACGGATTGACATTACCATCAAATAGTATTGATAAGAAAAACATCAACCTCGATTTATTTACTACAGATATTATTGAAAATGTGTCGATAAGCAAATCATACTCGCCACATTTCTTTGCAGACTTTTCAGCGGGGAATGTAAATATCAATTCAAAAGAATATACAGGCAATGGATTTTTTGATATTTCATTAAAATCAGAAATGAATACTAATGCTATTGGTAGTGATTTTGTGAAAAGTGAAGGAACTGGTCGTTTTGGATTTTATAATCGCTACGATAACAACCCGTTTGCGGTTGTTTTATCTCACGGTGTTGACCCGGTGAGTGCTGGGACTCCGATTGCTTATTCAATTAGCGGAGCAGCAGGAAAATCTTTTAATATAGGTGATGATTCTAGATTAAGTTTATTTATTTCTGCATCGTTCGACAATAATTACACCTTATATAATGGTAGCGAAATTGACTATACCAATGATTATAACAAGCGTTTTCCAAATGTAGATCGATATAAATATAGTACTAACACAACTTTATTGGGTAGTGCAATTTATCGATTTAACAGCGAGCATAAAATATCTTTCAATTCTTTATTTATAAATAGCTCTGGTGATGAAGTTGGTTTTTACGGAACACAAGGTGATGGGTTTTATAGAGATTCAAGATCGTTTGTTGATACTGATCGCGGGTTTTATCAAATGAATGTACAGTTTAATCAAGATTTGATTTTTGTAAATCAATTGTTGGGAAATCATACACTTACCGAAAAGATAAAATTAGATTGGGGCATTGGATATAACAATGTGTATTCTCATGAACCTGATAGAAAAAGAATTTCTATCGAAGATTATTTTTACGCTTTGGATGATGACCTAAATACACATCCTGTTTTGTTGACCAATAACTCTTTTGACAATCAGCGCTATTTTCAAAAAGTGATAGACGATGAATTAAATGGTCGTTTAAAAATAAGCTATCAAGTTACTGAACATACAAAAATAAATATTGGATATACGGGTAGAACAAAATCAAGAGAGTTTGAAAACATTCGTTACGGATACAAAAATTTTGATGACAGCTTAATTGTTGACCCAAGAAATTTGAACAGTATATTTAATGGTAATAATGTATTGATAGATAGTTTGGTACAGACGGATGTATTTAGACCAATCCCGGGAATGAGTCCAACAAATAGACCTGGTTTACCAGAAAACACTTATACAGGAAACATGGATGCACACGGAGGATTTGTATCTGCTGAATTCAATCTAAATGATAAATTGCTGCTAGTTCCCGGTTTTAGAGCCGAGTATTTTTCGCAAGAAATAAATTATGATGTTATCAATTTAGTAAACAATCCAAGCTCATTAAAGGTAACCGAAGAGTTTTATTTGCCAACATTAAATGTTCGGTATGCTTTAAATGATTCTCAAAATTTAAGAGCGTCTGTAAGCAAAACAATATCGACTCCAGAGTTTAAAGAAATGGCTCCATATGTATATGAAGGGGTTACAGAAAGAGTCGGAGGTAATCCAGATTTATTAGGTTGGCAAGATGGTGTTTCATATATCAATGTAAAAGATGTTTCTTATTCTGACATTCTAAATTTTGATTTAAAATACGAATGGTTTATGGGTAACGGGCAAATAGTTTCATTTGCTGGTTTTGCCAAACAAATAAAAAACCCAGTAAACTTAGTTGTGGCAAATGATGCTACAGGTACACAACGCTATTTTAGAACAGGTGACAAAGCAAGTGTTTACGGTTTAGAGTTAGAGCTTAGAAAACATATTTTGTTTAATGCTGATGAACAAGCAATTTTAACCACAGGTTTTAATGCAACCTATATGCATACCGAACAAGACTTATTCAGTACAATTAGCGGTACATATAGTACAAGTTTTGCAAGGTCAAAAGATCAATTAGAAGGAGCTTCTCCTTTTTTATTGAATGCTGATTTAAGCTACAATGCAACTTTTGGAAAATCAATTAAATCAACTTTTAATGTGGTTGCTAATTATTATTCTGATAGAATTTACGCTTTAGGATCTGGTCAATTAGGAAACAAAATTGAAAAAGGATTTGCCGCTTTAGATTTTATATGGAAAAATCGTATTGGCGATAATATAGAACTCAATTTCACTGCAAAAAACTTGTTAAACCCTGATTTACAAATTATCAGAGAAATACAAAACAATGATGAAATACTATTAAGTAACTATAAAAGAGGGATAAACCTCGGATTACAATTCAATTATAAATTTTAAACTAAACAAAATTATTAAAATCAAAAAAAATGAAAACAACTTTATTAACATTACTAATTTTTATTGCAACATCTTTTTTATTAATTTCTTGTGGTGATGATGACACTGCTGATATTATTATTTATGATAACAGTGTAGTAAACAATGGTGGAGGAGACACTCCAACAAGTCAACAAATCAACCTATCTGGAACTTATGTAGACGATTTAACATTAGATGCAAACAACTCATATATTGTTAATGGTCCTTTGGTTATGACAGAGGGTACTACATTGACGATTCCTGCAGGAATGACCATTAGAGCATTAGCAGCAGGGTCTGATGTTTATGTTGCTATTGCACAAGGCGCAAAAATTATCGCAAACGGAACTGCTGATATGCCTATTGTATTTACATCAAATGCAAGCTCGCCACAAGCTGGTGATTGGGGAGGGTTAATTCTTTTAGGAAAAGCACCTATTAATTCTGTAACTGGAGGTAACGAAACAGCAACATCTGAAATTGGGTCATTGCCTTATGGTGGTAACAACCCAAATGATGATTCTGGGGTGTTGAGATATATCAGAGTAGAATATTCTGGTGGTAAAGCTGATGGGCAATCAGAAAATAATGGTTTTTCATTTTACGGTGTTGGTGATGCAACGGTGGTACAATATGTAGAAATGTTTGAAGGATTGGATGATGGTTTTGAGTTTTTTGGAGGCACCGTAAATGTTGATTTTTTGGTAGCGGTAAATGCTCAAGATGATTCAATTGACTGGACTGAAGGCTATATAGGAACAATTACAAATGCACACGTTATTCACGGACCAGAACATGATAAAGGAATTGAAGGTGATGGATACAATACTGATATAGGGAATAATTCTAACCCAGTATTTTGGTCTCACCCAACAATTGAAAATTTAACAATTATTGGTTTGGGTTCTGATACAGGTAATGAGGCTATCCGCTTAAGAGCGGGAACAAGAGTAACTATTACAAATGCTTATATCGAAGGGTTTAACGAAGGGTTTGATATGGATGGTGATGACACCAATAACCCAACGGGTGAAGGAGTTTTGTTAGACGAAACAAATGCAGTTAACATTTCTTTTGTTGATGTAAACATTAAGCTAAAAAATGATACCGGAGTCTCTTTTACAGAAATAGATTTTATCCAAGGAGATGGAAATGGTAACGGAACCGATTTTGCTTTTTGGGGAGCACGTTGGACTGTTGAATAATAAAATTTGGATTAAGAATCATTTCATATAATTATTAGTTTTTGTCGACTATATTTTGAAATGTAAAGGCTGCCAATGGCAGCCTTTTTTATTGTTATAATAACCTCAACTTAACATTAACTTAACATTGAGGTTGGTTATTTGCAGCGACAAAAACTAGTACATTTTATGAAACTCTATAAAGCACTTACACTTGTGTTTGCATTCTCATTTTTCTTTGTAAATGCACAGTCTAAAAAATTAAGTGAAACAAAATTTGGAAAAGGCATGGTTAACCATGTGGCAAAGGACAGCTCATGGAGCGTAAAATTTGCACCAAGAATACAAATGTTATCATCTACTAATTGGAATTATGATGGAGACCAATTTGGTAAGGCAAACACAAGTTTTTTAATTAGAAGGGCAAGATTTAAATTTAGTGGTTTTGCATTCTCACCAAAACTTCAATACAAACTAGAAATAGGATTGTCAAACAAAGATATTTCTGGCGGAACAATATATACTGCTAATTCTTCTAGGTATATTTTAGACGCTGTTGTTAAGTGGAATTTTTACAAAAATTTTGTGCTATGGGCAGGACAAACTAAACTACCCGGTAACAGAGAACGAGTTATTTCATCTGCAAACCTTCAATTGGTAGACCGTTCATTATTAAATGCCAATTTTAATATTGATCGTGATTTAGGGCTCCAATTAAGACATCATATTAATTTGACGGATTCTTTTGTGATTAGAGAAATTTTCTCTGTTGCTCAAGGTGAAGGCAGAAATGTAGTTACAGGAAATTTAGGAGGACATCAATATACGGGGCGATTAGAATTTTTGCCTTTTGGTACTTTTAAAAGTAAAGGAGACTATCTTGGGAGTTCATTACAGAGAGAACCCAAACCAAAATTAGCTGTTGGTATTTCTTATGATTTCAATGACAATGCGGTAAGAAACTCAAGCAATAGAGGTTTGTATATGGAAACAGATACAGGCTTACATGAAACAGATATTACAACCCTATTTATAGATGCTATGTTTAAATATAAAGGATTTTCTTTTATGGCAGAATATGCAAATAGAGAAGCCGATGATCCGATTGTTAGAAATTCAGACGGCTCAGAAACAGGTGTTATTGCAAGAGAAGGAAATGGTATAAATTTACAATCAGGTTATTTATTCCCTACGAATTGGGAAGTAACAGGTAGGTTTTCTAGAATAGATGTTAAAAGTAAAGACATAAGCAATCAATATACAATAGGAGTATCAAAATATATTGTTGGACACAAATTAAAAGTACAATCAGATTTAAGTTATTTAGCCTTAGGTAGTACTAGTGAAAGCTTAATGTATAGACTACAATTAGAAGTTCACTTTTAATTGTAATGATAACTTTTTAATAACATAGATACCACGAAATAAAATTATATTTACACTTTAAAATAAAATTATGGATAATGCTTACTTACTAATGATTATTGCCCTTGCAGTTTTGGCTATCGCCGATTTGATAGTGGGGGTGAGTAACGATGCGGTAAATTTTTTAAACTCAGCCATTGGATCTAAGGCAATTTCGTTTAGAACCATTTTGATTGTTGCCAGCTTGGGTATTGCCTTTGGAGCAATTTTTTCTAGCGGTATGATGGAAGTTGCTAGAAAAGGAATCTTTGTTCCGGCAATGTTTTCGTTCGATAATATCATGGTCATATTTATGGCAGTAATGATAACAGACATTCTCCTCCTCGACTTTTTCAATACAATAGGGATGCCAACTTCAACAACGGTATCCATCGTTTTTGAATTATTAGGCGCTGCAGTTGCTATGGCAATTATTAAAATTGGAGCAAGCACTGGAGATTTTTCTGAATTATACAACTACATAAACACAACAAAAGCAACCCAAATTATTTTTGGAATTCTATTATCTGTTGTTGTTGCGTTTTCTGTCGGAGCGTTCGTACAATATGTTTCTAGGTTATTAATGACTTACAATTTCGAGAGAAAGCCTAAGTGGGTGGGTGCATTATTTGGAGGTGTTGCATTAACCGCGATGGTTTATTTTATTTTAATGAAAGGAATAAAAGGTGCAGAAATTGCTAAAGAAAGTTTTGATATTATTGGAGGCTTAACCATTAGAGACTTTTTAGAGTCTTACGTTCTATCAATCGTAGCCGTCAGCTTTGTAATTTGGTCTGCTTTATCATATATTTTTATAGCTGTTCTAAAGACAAATATCTACAAATTAATTATTATAGTAGGCACATTTGCATTAGCACTGGCATTTGCAGGAAATGACTTGGTAAACTTTATTGGTGTTCCAATTGCGGCATGGCAATCATACGAAGCTTGGGTAGGAACTGGAATTCCTGCAACAGAATTTATGATGGATGTACTAGGTAAAAAAGTACCAACACCTACATTACTATTATTTGTTGCTGGACTCATAATGGTATTGACATTATGGTTTTCAAAAAAGGCGCGATATGTTACACAAACAGAAATTAATTTATCTCGCGAAGGAGAGGCAAAAGAACGTTTTCAACCAAACTTTTTATCAAGAGGACTGGTAAGAGGTGCTATGTTAAGCTCAAAATATCTATCTCTAATAACGCCTAAAACTGTTCAGGCAAAAGTTGAAAAACAATTTGAAAAACCCGTTATTGAATTAATGCAAGGTAAGACACATGAATTACCAGCATTTGATATGGTACGTGCCGCTGTTAACTTAATGGTTGCAGGAGTGTTGATTTCAATTGCAACTTCTTATAAGTTACCACTTTCTACAACCTATGTAACTTTTATGGTTGCAATGGGGACTTCATTAGCCGATAGAGCTTGGGGAAGTGAAAGTGCAGTATATAGAGTTGCGGGTGTATTGAATGTAATTGGTGGTTGGTTCGGAACAGCAATTACTGCTTTTATTGCTGCTGCAATTGCCGCCTTTTTAATCAATTGGAACAAAGAAGTAATGATTCCAATTTTATTATTGATTGCCGTTATTTTGTTGGTTCGTAATTCTATCAATCATCTTAAAAGGTCTAAAGAGACCAAAGCTGAAGATCGCTTAATTAGAGCTGAAAGTAAATCTGTACAAGGCGTAATTGAAGAAAGTGCAGATACTATTTCTAAGGTATTAAAACGTGTAAGTAAGATTAACGAAATTACTATCAACGGATTGATTAATCAAGATTTAGCATTACTTAAAAAAGGGAGAAAAACAGTTGTAAAATTAGAAGATGAAATAGAAGATTTACAAAACAACATCTTCTATTTTATAAAAAACTTAGATGAAACCTCTGTTAATGCAAGTACATTTTACATGCAGGTAATGGGAGATTTACAAGATATTGCTCAGTCTGTTGGGTTTATATCTAAAGTGAGTCATAAGCACATTAACAACAATCATAAAGCACTTAAGGTAAATCAATCAAAAGAATTAAAACAAATTGATAAAGAATTAGGTGACTTATTTACAAAAACAAGAGCCGCTTTTGATTTACGTGCTTTTGATCAAATATCTATTTTATTAGAAGAAAAACAAGGTTTATTAAAGACAGTTTCTGAGTTTGCTCAAGTTCAGGTAGAAAGAACAAGAACAACAGAGTCGAGCCCAAAAAATACAACTTTATACTTTAGTATTTTATTAGAAACTGAAGATTTAATTAAAGCTACAATTAGCTTGTTGGAGTTGTATGCTGCTAAGAAATAGCTGATATAGGTACTAACAATTACAATAAAAAAATCCCTCAAACTAAATCTAGTTTGAGGGATTTTAACTTTTATAAAGTTTACTTTATATAATTTTCAATAAAAAATAAGACTTTTTACCTCGCTGTAATAAAACATATTTATCAGCAATTAAATCATTTGCAGTGATAACAAAATCCTCTTTTACTTTTGTTTTGTTTACAGAGACTGAGTTTTCTTTTAATGCTCTTCTTACTTCTCCGTTCGATTTTAAAAACCCAGTTTCAGAAAATGCAGGCACAATCTCAAATCCATTTTCAATTTGAGATCTCGAAATTTCGGCTTGTGGCACACCACTAAATACATCTAAAAAAGTTTGTTCATCTAGCGATTTTAAATCTTCAGAAGTTGATTTTCCAAATAAGATATTCGATGCTTTAATAGCATTATCATACGCTTCTTGACCGTGGGTAAGAATAGTAACTTCTTCTCCAATTGCTTTTTGCAACAACCTCATATGTGGAGCTTCTTTATGTTCAGTAATCAACTTTTCAATTGTACCCTGATTTAAAAAAGTAAATATCTTGATGTATTTCTCCGCATCTTTATCAGAAGAATTTAACCAATATTGATAAAACTTATAAGGTGATGTACGCTTGGCATCTAACCAAATATTACCCCCTTCAGTTTTTCCAAATTTGGTACCATCAGCTTTAGTAACCAATGGAACCGTAATTGCAAATGCCTTGCCTTGAGATTTTCTGCGGATTAATTCTGTACCTGTAGTAATGTTTCCCCACTGGTCAGACCCACCCATTTGCAACTTGCAATTTTTTGTATTGTACAAATGATAGAAATCATAGCCTTGAAAAAGTTGGTAAGTAAACTCCGTAAAACTCATTCCCTCAGTATTCTCTCCAGAAATTCTTTTCTTGACAGAATCCTTCGCCATCATATAATTAACCGTTAAATGTTTTCCGGTTTCACGCACAAAATCGATTAAAGAAATATCTTTCATCCAATCGTAATTATTGACTAATTCTGCACCATTATCGGCATCAGAAAAATCAATATAACGCCCTATTTGCTCTTTTACACCAGCTACATTTTTAGCCAATGTTTCTTCATCTAACAAATTTCTTTCAGTAGATTTCCCAGAAGGGTCTCCTACCATACCCGTAGCACCACCAACCAAAGCAATCGGCTTATGTCCTGCTAATTGAAAGTGTTTTAGAATAAAAATTTGTACTAAACTACCAATATGTAAAGAATCAGCCGTAGGGTCAAAACCAATATAAGCAGTTGTTTTCTCCTTAGCAAGTTGCTCTTCGGTCCCAGGCATTATATCGTGCAAAAGTCCACGCCATTTTAATTCTTGTACAAAATCCTTCATCTTAAAAAAATAATTTAGGCAAAGATAAAAATCAATGAACAATTAAAAATGAATAATGTATAATTCTTTTGTGTTGTTAAATGAATAGATTTTATTTTCAAAACCTGATACCTATCCAACTTTGCCTCTTTGATTCTTTGCCTCTTTATATCTTATTTATTATTTTCGTTGTATGATATTAGTAACAGGAGGTACAGGTTTAGTTGGGGCGCACTTATTGGCAGCTTTGACTCAGAAGTATGATAAGATAAGAGCTATACACAGAAAAAGCAGCAATATTGATGATGTTAAACATGTGTTTTCATATTATTTTGATGACATCAATCCATATTTTTCTAAGATAGAATGGATGGAAGCCGATATTGTAGATTCTACTTCTTTAGAAAAACCCTTTCAAGGAATTAGTTATGTCTATCATTGCGCAGCCATTATTTCTTTTCACCCGAAGGCTTATCATAAAATGCGAAAAGTTAACATTGAAGGGACAGCCAACATTGTTAATTTTTCTATTGCTCAAAATGTCAAAAAATTGTGTTATGTGAGTTCGGTAGCCGCCGTAGGAAAAGCAGTCAAAAATAATAGTATTGATGAAGATTGTGAATGGACAGTTGAAAACAGCAACTATGGATATGCTATTACTAAACATGGTGCTGAGATGGAAGTGTGGCGAGGAACTCAAGAAGGATTGGATGCAGTAATTGTTAACCCAGGAATTATTTTTGGTGCAGGATTTTTTGATTCTGGATCAGGAAGTATGTTTAAAACAGTGAACAAAGGATTGAAGTTTTACACAGAAGGAGTTACCGGCTATGTTGATGTAAAAGATGTTGTAAAAGTTATGCAACAATTAATGGAGGGAACTATAAAAAATGAACGCTTTCTTTTAGTATCTCAAAACTTGAGTTTTAAAGATGTGTTTAGACAAATAGCAAAAGCTTTTGGAAAAAAAGAACCAAGTATAAAAATTTCTAAATTTATGAGTGAAATTTTATGGAGAGTTTCAGTAGTAATAACAGTTATTACAGGTAAAAAACCAATGATAACTAAACACTCGGCACAATCAATTCATAAGAATAATCAATTTTCTAATACTAAAATTAAAGATGCGATAGGCATTGATTTTATTCCAGTAAATGAAACTATAAAACGGGTTTGTAAAGAATTTAGCGAATAGTTATTTTACTAAAGAATCATTTACAGCAGGTTTAAATGTTCTCTTTTTCAACTTTGGGTAATTCTCTTTTTTTATAGAATCTTGTTCTTCTAAAACAGCCTCATTTTCATCCTTCAATTTTTTCAATCTTGATTTTACTGTTTTAAGAATTTTAGTGTAATGATCGATGTCAGAGGCATAATAAAAACTACTCTCAGTAAAACGAGTACTGTCGATATTGTATTTTTCATACACCAAAGGCATATAATCTAGTCCGTATTTTTCATCGAGATTTTTACCAGACCTTGCTCCAACTGCCAATTGCATGTCGACCAGTAAATCAATCATCGAATCTTTTGGAATAAGATCTTTTGGTTTTTCGTAAATGGTATTGCTTGTGCATGAAAAAGCAAGACTGATGAGAAGAAATAAAACTATAATTTTTTTCATTACTATTTTTTTAGACAACAGTTTATCTATTAAATTCTAATCGTTTTCCTTTGGTGTTGTCATCAAATACACCATTGTTATAAATTAGGTTTCCATTTACAAAGGTATGTGTAATTTTTGATTGAAAAGTTGTTCCCTCAAAAGGAGACCATCCACACTTGTATAAAATATTACTTTTTTGAACTGTCCAAGGGCTAGAGGGATCAATCAAAACTAAATCTGCAAAATAACCTTCTTTAATAAATCCTCTTTTATTGACTTGAAATAAGATAGCAGGATTGTGACACATTTTTTCGACAATTTTCTCTATTGATATTTTTCCTTCGAGATGTTTATTAAAAATTGCAGGCAATGCATGTTGTACTAAAGGACCTCCACTTGGTGCTTTAGTGTACACATTTTCTTTTTCTTCTAGGGTGTGTGGTGCATGATCTGTTGCAATCACATCAATTCTATCATCTAATAAGGCTTTCCATAAACCATCTCTATCTGCTACAGTTTTTACCGCCGGATTCCATTTAATAAATGTCCCTTTGGTGTTATAATCATTTTCTTCGAACCAAAGATGATGTACACAAACTTCTGCCGTAATCTTCTTTTGCTCTAACGGAATGTCATTTCTAAACAACGCTGTTTCTTTTGCTGTTGACAAGTGAAAAACATGCAACCTTGCTCCTGTTCTTTTTGCTAAAGCAATGGCCTTCGAAGAAGATAAATAACAAGCCTCTTCGCTCCTTATTTTATGATGTAAATTAATTGGGATATCATCACCATAAATATCCATTTGTGTTTTTAAATTCTTTTGAACGGTTGCTTCATCTTCACAATGTACGGCAATCAGCATATCGGTAGATGAGAATATTTTTTCTAAAACATCTTCATTATCTACTAACATATTTCCTGTTGATGAACCTAAAAATAATTTAATAGCCGCTACTTTTTTTTGGTCTGTTTTTAGTAATTCTTCTAGATTGTCGTTGGTGCCACCAAACATAAAAGAATAATTGGCATATGATGTTTTAGAAGCAATATCAAACTTGTCTTCTAATAATTTTTGAGTAGTTGCTTGTGGAACTGTATTTGGCATTTCGATAAAAGTGGTGATTCCCCCAGCAACTGCAGCTTTGCTTTCAGTTTCGATATTGGCCTTATGTGTAAGTCCAGGCTCTCTAAAGTGTACCTGATCGTCAATAACTCCAGGTATCAAATAAGCCCCATTTGCATGGATAATATTAACTTCATCTTCTAAAACATCAATTGATTCACCAATTTGGATAATCAATTCACCTTTAATAAGAACATCCCCTTTATAAATTTGATTTTCATTAACTATTTGGGCGTTTTTTATAAGTGTCTTTGCCATATTAATCTTGCTTTGGTAATCCTTCAAATCTCATTTTTAATACGCCAAAAATAGCCTCTGAAATTATAGAACCATTCATTTTTGACTTTCCTCTAATCCTATCGGTAAAAATAATTGGTATTTCTTTTATGTTGAAATTATGCTTCCAAGCTTTGTATTTCATTTCAATTTGAAAAGCATACCCTATAAATTGAATTTTATCTAATACCACTGTTTCTAGAACTTTTCGTTTATAACAAACAAAACCAGCAGTGGTATCTTTTACAGGAATACTGGTAATAAATCGCACATATATCGATGCAAAATAAGATAATAAGATTCGTTTGATATCCCAATGTACTATTCCGATTTCTTCGTTTGTATAACGCGAACCAACAGCAACATCGGTATTGTTTGTAGCACATTCTCCATATAATCGAATTAGATCATCTGGGTCGTGAGAAAAATCAGCATCCATTTCTATAATGAATTCATAATCTCTTTTAAGTGCCCATTTAAACCCGTGAATATAAGCAGCTCCTAATCCGGTTTTCTCTTTTCGGACTTCTAAAAATAATTGGCCAGGGAACTCGGTCATTAAATCAGTAACTATTTTTGAAGTTCCATCGGGAGAATTATCATCGACAACCAAAATATGAAACGCTTTTTTCTGAGAAAAAACTGCGCGAATAATTAATTCAATATTTTCCTTTTCGTTATAGGTAGGAATAATAACCAGCGTATCAGACATAAATTGATGTTATCAGGCAAATGTACGGTTTTTTATTCCTAATTTTGTGTTAACTTTATAAGGAAAATAGGCTATTTAATGAACTTTTTAAAATTAAATTTACTCTTAAACAATGATTGGATTACAATTGTTTTTTTGGTTGTTTTTTTACTATTAGTAGCTGTTAAACTTATTTATAAAGAGCGTCTCTTTGAATTATTAATACTTTTATTTTCAAAAAAGTATTTTTTAAAATACAGTAAAGAGACACCATTGATTTTTAATGGATTTAATGCACTACTTTTCATTGTGCTTAACATCATATTGTCTCTAATAATTTTGGTATTTACAATTGAATATAAACCAGAATTAATAGGCAGCCATAGCTTTAATTTTTTTATTAAAATTAATATGGGTGTAGCACTATTTTTCTTTTTTAGATTTCTTTTAGGATACGCTTTAGGGGTACTATTTGAGGCAAAACAACAGCAATTACTATTATCATTCGCTAAAATCAATTACTTATTTAATAGTGCTCTTATTGTCCTTCCATTTTTACTTTTTACTTTTTTTATTAAAAAGCATAATTTTTTAGTGTTTCAATTCACATTACTTCTTTTTTCTACACTATTAATTATCAGATACATATTTGTGTTTAGAACTAACAAAAGCTTAATACAAAAGAAATGGTTTAACTTTTTTTTATATCTTTGCGCCTTAGAAATAGCGCCATTATTGCTAATTCTTAAAATAGTAAATTAAGTGTGGGTTTAATTGAGTTGTGGATTTCAATTTTCTCGCATTAGCAAACGCCAAAAAAGCTATACATATGAAAGTGAAAACAATTCTGGTTTCACAACCAGCCCCTAAATCAGAGAGTTCACCTTACTTCGAATTATCCGACAAGCAAAAAGTTAAGATTGATTTTAGACCTTTCATTCATGTTGAAGGTGTAACAGCGAAAGAAGTAAGAGGTCAAAAAATCGATATTAGCGATTATTCAGCAATTATTTTTACAAGTAGAAACGCGGTAGATCATTTCTTTAGAATTGCAGAAGAAATGCGACATAAAGTGCCTGATGATTTAAAATATTTTTGCCAATCAGAAGCAATTGCTTTCTACTTACAAAAGTATGTTGTGTATAGAAAGAGGAAAATTTATGTTGGTAAAAAGACTTTCCCAGAATTAATCAAATTGATTAAAAAACATAAAGAAGAAAAATTCTTAATTCCCTGTTCAGATAAATTAAAAGCATTGGTTCCTCAAGAATTGGATGCTCTTAAAATTGATTGGGAAAGAGCTGTTTTTTATAAAACGGTGGTAAGTGATTTATCAGACTTAGAAGATGTTTTTTATGACATCTTAGTGTTTTTTAGCCCTTCGGGAATTGATTCGTTATTTAAGAACTTCCCTGAATTTCAACAAAAGCATACGCGTATTGCTGTTTTTGGAAACTCAACTGTTAAGGCTGCTGAAGATGCAGGTTTAGATTGCAATATCAAAGTTCCAACTCCAGAAATGCCTTCAATGACAATGGCTTTAGAAAAGTATATTGTTGATGTAAATAAGAGATAGGAAATAAAAAATAAATTTTAAAAGCCGTTTTGCTAGAGCAAAACGGCTTTTAAAATTTAT
>JAQRMW010000178.1 GCA_028599075.1 Urechidicola sp.
TAAATTAATCAAAAAATAACAAATTTGTTTCTTGTAACAATATTATTTTATTTAATATTGGCATTCCCTTATGAATTCATTTAATTTTAAAAAGTTTACCATTAACCAAGATGAGTGCGCTATGAAAGTTGGTACAGATGGTGTTTTATTGGGTGCGTGGGCACAACCTATAAATGCCAATGCTATTTTAGATATTGGTTCTGGCACTGGAATTTTATCATTGCAATTGGCTCAGCGAACATTAGCTGAAGTTATTGACGCTGTTGAGATAGAAGCAGATGCCTTTGAGCAGACTGTCGATAATTTTGAGCAATCAGATTGGGGAGATAGGCTTTTTTGCTACCATACTTCAATTCAAGATTTTGCAAATGAGATAGATGATAAATACGATTTCATTATTTCAAATCCTCCTTTTTTTAGCGCTCCCTATAAAGAAAATATGGTTAGGGAAAAGCGAGACTTGGCTAGGTATAGAGATGCTTTATCTTTTGAAGAACTGATAAGTGCGGTTGTAAAATTATTATCTAAAAATGGTGCATGTGCATTTATTATCCCATATAAATCTGAAAGTGTGTTTTTAGATTTGGCTAAAATTAATGGTTTGATGCTAAATAGAATTACCAGAGTAAAAGGGACAGATTCTTCACCCATAAAAAGAAGTTTATTGCAACTCAGTTTTGAAAATTCAACAATAGAATTTTCAGAATTGACGATTGAAATTGAGCGTCATAAGTATACCCAAGACTACATCAACTTGGTGAAGGAGTTTTACTTAAAAATGTAAAGTCCTGAAATAGAACACATCCACTAGTTATCTTTATTAATTAGGGAGCCTCCTTAAAGTAAAAATTCCTTTTGTTCTTATTGTTATTATAAACAATCCTATGCTTGTCGGCAGTATTTAAGTGAATACTAAATCTTCTGTGCAATACTTTATAGTTCTATAGTTTTATTTCGTGTATAACTCCACCTTGTTGTTCAATGATATAAGTAGTTCATTGTTAAAAAGATGAAAGTTATCAACAAAGTGGTATAATGTGGTAAAAAGTGGAAATATTTTTCTATTTTTGAAATTATTATTTACCATATAAATGATCAATCTAATTGGAACATATGAGTGTAAAGCAGACGTTAAAGGGCGTTTGATGATAGCTTCTGCTTTAAAAAAGCAGTTGTCACCTGTGATTCAAGATGGGTTTGTTTTAAAACGTTCAGTGTTTCAGCAATGTTTGGAATTGTACCCAATGGCGGAGTGGAATGAGATGATGTCGAAAGTAAACAAGCTAAATCGTTTCGTAAAAAAGAACAATGATTTTATCAGAAGATTTACAGCTGGAGTAAAAATGGTTGAGTTAGATGCGTCTGGTCGATTGTTGATACCGAGTGATCTTCAAAAGTTTGCTGGAATTACGAAACAAGTGGTCTTGTCATCAGCAGTAGGTATTGTTGAGATTTGGGATAAAGATAAATATGAAGTTGCAATAGATGAAGCGACTGTAGATTTTGGTGATTTAGCTGAGCAAGTGATGGGAGGCATAAATGATGAGGATGGAGTATCATAATCCAGTTTTGCTCCATGAGAGTATTGAAGGGTTAGCAATTAAGCCAGATGGTATTTATGTTGATGTGACTTTTGGAGGTGGTGGACACTCAAAAGAGATTCTGAAAAGATTAGGAAGCGAAGGGAGGTTGTTTGGGTTTGATCAAGATGTAGATGCGCAAGCAAACAGTTTAGGGGATCCAAGATTTGTATTGATACCAGAAAATTTTAGGTATATAAAAAGGTTCTTACGTTTTTATGGAGTAAAAAAGGTAGATGGTGTTCTTGCAGATTTAGGTGTGTCTTCACATCAATTTGATGAAGCGGAAAGAGGTTTTTCTACTCGCTTTGATGCTGACTTAGATATGCGAATGAATCAAAATGATTCGCTATCAGCTTTGAGAATTGTAAATAAATATCCGGAAGAAAAGTTGAGTAACGTTCTTTTTAATTATGGCGAGTTGCGTAATGCAAAAGCATTGGCAAAACAAATAGTGGGTTTTAGAGAAGATAAAAAGATTAAAACAAGCTTTGAGTTAAAGGAGTGTTTGCAGCATTTTTTGCCAAAAGCAAAAGAGCATAAAATATTAGCTCAAATTTTTCAAGCTATTCGCATTGAGGTGAATCAAGAGATTGAAGTGTTGAAAGAGTTTTTGATACAGATACCAGATTTATTAAATGATAATGGAAGGTTGAGTGTTATTTCATATCACTCCTTAGAAGACAGATTGGTAAAAAGGTTTATTAGAAACGGATTGTTTGAGGGAGAGCCAGAAAAAGATTTTTATGGAAATTTTAGTGTTCCCTTAAAAAAAGTTGGAAAGATGATTATTCCTAATCAGAAAGAGATAAAACAAAACAATAGAGCACGAAGTGCCAAATTAAGAATTGCTGTAAAAGCAAATAAAGATTAGAACAATTAATGTGTGGTTAATTTAAGTGATGAATTTGTCATTCCTACTAAAAAAATGTGTGATTGTAAATATGTAGGAGTGACATTTTCTTTTTTAATTTCCATAATTAACTGAATAAATGTCAAAAGTAAAGCAAGGAGTTTATAACGTATTAAAAGGGAAGTTCTTAGTTAGTAAGGATGCTTTTAAGAATTGGAAGATTATCATTTTTGTGGTCGCCCTATTAATGTTTATGATTTCGAGGGCACATGTTACAGATAAAAAAGTGTTACGGATAGCTCAGTTAAATAAAGAAATAAGAGAATTAAAAGCTGAGTTTGTCGATACGAGGACAAAGGTAATGCGGTTAGAATTAGAATCAGCAGTACAAAAAAAAGTAGCAGTTCGTGGATTACTGCCTTCAATGAATCCACCAAAAAAAATTAAAGTAATACCTAGAAAAGCGAATTAAAATTGTCAGTAGAAAAAAAGAACATATTAAACAGAACTTATATTGTTTTTGTCTTTATGACCCTATTTTTCATCGCAATTATCTTCAAGCTTTTCAATATCCAATATGTAGAGGGAGATAAGTATATCACTATTTCAGAAGAGCGAACCATTAAGAACGACACTATTCATGCTAATCGTGGAAATGTTTATGCCGATGATGGTAGTCTGTTAGCAACATCAATGATGCGCTATGACATTCGTTTTGATGCTGCAAAGCCAGATAGCGATGAGTTGTTCGAAGAGAATATCCAAGCATTGTCTAAAAAGTTGGCAAATATGTTAGGGAATAGCCCTTCGTATTATGTCAGAAAAATTAGAACTGCACGAATTAGAAAGCCCAAGCCAAACAGGTATTTGTTAATCGCACGCGATTTGGGTTATTTGGATTATCAGGAAATGAAAACTTTTCCCATTTTTAATTTAGGTGTATATAAAGGTGGTTTTATTGCAGAACAAAGTACAGAGCGCGAACACCCTTTAGGTAAAATTGCTGAACGTACTATTGGTTATGATGATTATCGCGGAGCTCCAGGAATCGAGGGTGCTTATAAAGAGTATTTAAGAGGGAAGTCTGGTTGGAGAATGAAGCAACGTATAGCCCAAGGGCAATGGAAACCGATTAATGACAACAACGAAGTTGAGCCTCAAGATGGGCGAGATATCATTACCACTATCAATGTAAATATTCAGGATATAGCACATCACTCACTATTAAAACAATTAGAATATTATGAAGCAGATCATGGTTGTGTTGTTGTGATGGAAACCAAGACAGGAGAAATTAAAGCAATATCTAATTTAGGAAGAACACCATCAGGAAAATATTACGAAAGGTTGAATTATGCTATTGGCGAATCTCATGAGCCTGGGTCGGCTTTTAAGTTAATGTCTATGGTTGCAGCTTTGGAATTAAAGGCAATTGATTCTGGAACTGTGGTTGACACAGGTAAAGGTAAATACAGAATGTATGGTAGATATATTAACGATTCTAAAAAAGGAGGCTATGGTGAGATTTCTGCTGCAAGAGCATTAGAAGTTTCATCAAATATTGGATTTGCGAAGTTAATAGATGAAAGCTTTGGTGATGATCCCGATGTGTTTATTGATGCCTTAAAGAAAATGCATTTAGATGAAACATTAGAATTATCAATTAAAAAAGGTGAGGGGATTCCAGAAATTCCTGCTCCAGGAGATGAAAAATGGAGTAAAAATGCGTTGCCTTCTATTGCTTACGGATATAATTTAAGGTTAACACCTATGCAAACGCTTACTTTTTACAATGCCATTGCTAACAATGGTGAAATGGTAAAGCCTAGACTTGTAAATGAAATTCGCTCTTGGGATAAAAAAGTGAAGGTTTTTGATAAAGAAGTAATTGACCCTAAAATTTGCTCAGATGCAACTATTGGTAAGGTTCAAGAAATGTTAAAGAATGTAGTAATTCGTGGTACAGGAGAAACATTGTATTCCGAAAATTTTTCTATGGCGGGCAAAACAGGTACAGCTCGTGTTGAATATTGGATGGAGGATTGGTCGGAAAATAGGAGATATACATCTTCATTTACAGGATATTTTCCTGCTGAAAATCCGAAGTACTCATGTATAGTTGTCATTCATAAACCAAATCTTGAAAAGGGATATTATGGGGCAGATGTTTCTGGCCCCGTATTCAAAGATATAGCCCAAAATGTTTATAGAGACGTTCCTGTGCTAGAAGAAATTGAAAATGTTGCTTTAAATGTTGATGCGATAAATCAAGATTTTGACTCTTATAATTCATTCACTCAAAACTCCAAAATTCCAAATGTGAAAGGAATGTCGGCTATGGATGCAGTAGCATTGTTAGAAAACTTAGGGTTAAAAGTAGAGTTTGAAGGAAGTGGTCGCGTAAAAAAACAGTCTATAAAATCAGGCGAATTTTTGATAAGAGGGAGTGTCATAAAATTAGAATTGTCATAGTGAAATTATTAAAAGACATATTGTATAAGGTAGCTGTAGAGAATGTGATTGGTTCTACGGATATTGATATTTCTAAAATTGATTTTGATTCTAGAAAAGTAATTGCTGATGGTCTTTTTGTAGCGCAAAAGGGTTTGACTGTTGATGGGCATGAATATATCCAAAAAGCAATTGATCTAGGAGCTATTGTAGTAGTGTGTGAAATGATTCCGGAGAAATTGGTTGAAACTGTTACCTATGTTCAGGTTCAAGATTCTAATGCTGCTTTAGCAATTATCGCTGCGAATTATTATGACAATCCATCACAAAAATTACAACTTATCGGAATTACAGGAACCAATGGTAAAACCACCATTGCAACCTTGTTATATAACTTATTAAAAAAGGGAGGAGAAAAAGTCGGATTGCTTTCCACTGTCAAGATAATGGTTGATGAAACAGAATTTGCGGCAACGCATACAACCCCCGATTCTGTTTCAATCAATCATTACTTACAGGAAATGGTCAATGCCAACGTTGACTATTGTTTTATGGAAGTGAGTTCTCACGGGATTCATCAAAAAAGAACAGAAGGGTTACATTTTTCTGGCGGAATTTTCACAAACCTTACTCAAGATCATCTCGATTATCACAACACTTTTTCAGAATATAGAGATGTTAAAAAAACCTTTTTTGATCAACTTTCAAAAGGTGCTTTTGCATTGGTAAATGTTGATGATAAAAACGGAATGTTTCTCTTACAAAACACAAAAGCTAAGAATGTTACTTATGCTTTAAAGTCGATGGCAGATTACAAAGCCAAGGTGTTAGAAAATCAATTTTCAGGATTGCTATTAAATATCAATGGCTCAGAAGTTTGGACAAAGCTGATAGGTAGCTTCAACGCCTACAATCTCTTAGCAATTTTTGCTGCTGTAGATTTATTAGGCTTTGAACAATTAGAAACTTTGCGATTGATGAGTGAGTTAGATAGTGTTGCGGGGAGATTTCAGCATTTTAAGTCGGTAACAAATATCACAGCGATTGTTGATTATGCTCATACACCAGACGCTTTAAAAAATGTTTTAGAAACCATCAATGATATCAGAACAGGCACTGAAAAAGTAATTACTGTTGTTGGTTGTGGAGGTGATAGAGATAAGACTAAGCGCCCAAAAATGGGGCATATAGCTTCTTTTTTAAGTGGGCAAACCATTTTTACCTCAGACAATCCAAGAAGGGAAAACCCACAAACCATAATCGAAGAGATGGAAGCAGGGGTAGAAGCTCAAAACTATAAAAAAACCATTTCAATTGTCGATAGAGAACAAGCGATAAAAACAGGTTGCTCAATGGCAAATTCTGGAGATATTTTACTGATTGCAGGCAAAGGACACGAAACGTATCAAGAGATAAATGGTGTGCGTTCAGATTTTGATGACTATAAAAAAACACAAACTATATTAACCAAACTCCAAAAATAGATGCTGTATTATTTATTTGAATATTTAGACAAACATTACCAATTTTCAGGCGCAGGATTATTTCAATACATCTCCTTTCGTTCTGCTTTGGCTTTTGTTTTTTCCCTGCTGATATCGAGTATTTATGGTAAGCGAATCATCAATTATTTACAAAGAAAACAAGTTGGTGAATCAGTTCGTGATTTAGGATTAGAAGGTCAAAAAGAAAAAGCAGGAACTCCAACAATGGGTGGAGTAATCATCATATTGGCAACCTTGATTCCAGTATTGTTATTTGCGAAAATTGACAATGTATATATCATTATGTTAATCATCACCACATTGTGGATGGGTACTATCGGTTTCTTAGATGATTATATCAAAATATTTAAAAAAGATAAAGAGGGATTAAAAGGTCGCTTTAAAGTAATTGGTCAAGTAGGATTGGGTGTTATTATTGGTAGCATGTTATACTTTAATCCAAATGTAACGATCAAAGAGAAATTACCCAAAGACGTTATGCAAATCGCCGAAAATGGAACTCCGAAGTTATTCGGCGATGCGCATAAATCAACCAAAACAACCATTCCATTTTTTAAAAATAACGAATTGGATTACTCATCAGCCATAACTTGGATTGATGAAGATTATAAAAAATATGCCTGGATAATATTTATCCCTTTTGTGATTTTTATTATCACAGCCGTTTCTAACGGCGCAAATTTAACCGACGGAATTGACGGTCTAGCTGCAGGGTCATCCGTAATAATTGTCATCACCCTTGGGATATTCGCATGGATATCTGGTAACATTATTTTCGCCAATTATTTGGATGTAATGTACATACCACAATCAGGTGAAATGGTAATTTTTATTTCTGCATTTTCTGGTGCTTTGATAGGGTTTTTATGGTACAATACTTTTCCAGCTCAAGTGTTTATGGGAGATACAGGGAGTTTGACTATTGGAGGGATTATAGCGGTTTTAGCTGTTGCCACACGAAAGGAATTATTGATTCCAGTTTTAGCAGGAATCTTTTTAGCAGAAAATTTATCGGTGATTTTACAAGTGGGATATTTTAAATACACTAAGAAAAAAACTGGAATAGGGAAGCGCATTTTTAAAATGTCTCCCTTGCATCATCATTATCAAAAAACAGGATATCACGAAAGTAAAATCGTTACACGATTTTGGATTGTAGGTATACTATTGGCAGTGATAACCATTGTAACATTAAAATTGAGATAATAGAATTTGCGAATTATGAATTACGATTGTTGAATTTGTTTTTAGAGATAAGTGAGTTAAATCATGCAGAGATTAAAAAATTACATGCTGAAGCGAATGAAATTTTATCAATTGTAGTAGCGTCGATTAAAACGATGCGGACAAGAAACGAAAAGAAAGAATGATTTTTCTAATTCTAAAAGATGGAAGAAAGTAAATCAAATATCGTCAATCGTCAATCATTAATAGGAAGTAGGCTTGTGGTCCTTGGCGGTGGTGAAAGCGGTGTAGGGGCTGCGATTTTAGGATCAAAAAAACAATACAATGTTTTTGTGTCGGATAATGGTGCAATTACAGATAAATATAAAGAAGTTCTTTTAAATATTGAAATACCATTTGAAGAAAATGGTCATACCGAGGCAATCATTTTGGACGCAGATGTAGTAGTAAAAAGTCCAGGAATTCCAGATACGGTTCCTTTAATTAAAAAGCTAATTCAGAGTGGTATTCGAGTGATTTCTGAAATTGAATTTGCAGCACAATTTACAAATGCAACAATAATAGGAATTACAGGGTCAAACGGAAAGACCACCACTACGATGTTAGCAAATCACATATTGAAGAAGGAAGGATTGGATGTTGGAATGGCAGGTAATATAGGAGATAGTTTTGCGCTACAAGTTGCTGTTAAAGAGGTTGGTAATTATGTATTGGAACTGAGTAGTTTTCAGTTAGATGGCATTGTGAAATTTAAACCTCATATCGCCATCATCACCAACCTGTCACCAGATCATTTAGATAGGTATGATAATAAAATGGAAAATTACATCCATTCAAAATTTAGAATCACAATGAATCAAACTGAAGAAGATTATTTGATTTATGATGCAGATGATAAGTTAATTGTTGAGTGGTTAGAAAACAACAAGACAAAAGCACAATTGCTTCCTTTTTCGATAGAAAAAACAGTAGATAAAGGAGCGTATATACAAGATAATAACATAGTAACAAATATTAATACAAATCAATTTACGATGGGGATAGCAAAATTAGCATTACAAGGAAAGCACAACGTAAAAAACGCAATGGCGGCATCCATGGCAGCGCAATTATTAAAAGTTAGGAATGAAACGATCCGTGAAAGCTTAGAGGATTTTGAAGGGGCTGAACATCGTTTAGAAAAAGTGTTAAAAATTAGTGGTGTTGATTATATCAATGATTCAAAAGCTACCAATGTAAATGCAACTTACTATGCTTTAGATAGCGTAACAGCACCTATAGTTTGGATTGTAGGAGGTGTAGATAAGGGCAATGACTATTTTGATTTGATGCCCTTGGTAAGAGAAAAAGTGAAAGCAATTGTTTGCTTAGGTGTCGATAATCAAAAAATTGTGCAAACCTTTAGTAGCGTTATCGATTTGATAGTAGAGACAGCTGGTGCCGAAGAAGCGGTAAAAGTTGCCTATAAAATTGCTGAGAAAGGTGATTCTGTTTTATTATCTCCTGCTTGTGCAAGTTTCGATTTATTTGAAAATTATGAAGATAGAGGAAATCAATTTAAACAAGCAGTAAGGGAGTTGTAAAATGAATGACTTTATAAATAACATAAAAGGAGATAGAGCCATTTGGTTAGGGATTGCAATTTTGGCTTTCTTCTCTTTTATGCCTATTTATAGCGCAAGCACCAATTTAGTATATGTGGTAAAATCTGCATCAAGCCCAACAGCAATTTTAATTAAACACGCTGTTTTATTGATTTTAGGATTTGTCATTTTATACATGGTGCATAAAATTCCATACCGCTATTTTAGCGGGGGTTCTGTATTGATGTTACCCATAGTTTTTGTCCTTTTATTATTCACGTTAACTCAAGGAAAAACAATCGGAGGTGCTAATGCGAGTAGATGGATAAACATTCCTTTTGTGGGAATTGGGTTTCAAACTTCAACTTTAGCGGGTTTAGTTTTGATGACGTATGTAGCTCGATATTTAGCAAAAAATAAAGACAAAGAAATTAACTTTAAGGAGAGCTTGTGGCTTTTATGGCTACCCGTTGCTGGAATTTTAGGATTGATTTTGCCTGCAAATTTTTCTACAACAGCAATTCTTTTTGTGATGATTTTAGTACTCACATTTATTGGTGGGTATCCAATTAAATACCTAATGTATATCCTTGGGATTGGTGTCTTGAGTTTAACATTATTTGTTTTAGCGGCCAAAGCTTTTCCAGATGCAATGCCTAATAGGGTAGATACATGGATTAGTCGTGTAGAGAATTTTTCAGATAAAAATGCCGAAGAAGCTTATCAAGTAGAGAAAGCAAAAATAGCCATTGCCACAGGTGGGCTCACAGGATTAGGTCCAGGTAAAAGTGTGCAGAAAAATTTCTTACCTCAATCATCATCTGATTTTATTTATGCCATCATTGTAGAAGAATTTGGAATGGTTGGAGGTGTCGGAGTTGTTATTGTGTACCTTTTTTTATTGTTTAGAATTATCATGGTTGCTAAAAAAGCACCTACCATTTTTGCTACACTTTTAGTATTAGGAATCGGATTGCCTATCATTTTTAGAGCAATGATAAATATTGCAGTAGCCATAAATTTATTGCCAGTAACAGGACAAACCTTGCCGCTTATTAGTAGTGGTGGTACGTCTATTTGGATGACCTGTTTCGCTGTTGGTATGATATTAAGTGTGAGTTCAGTAAAAGAAACTGAAGCACAAGAACTGGAGCATGAAAACCCTTTAAATATACTGCATGAGCAAATCGATTAACATCTTGTTAAGTGGTGGTGGTACTGGCGGACATATCTATCCTGCCATAGCGATTGCAAATGAATTAAAGCAGCGGCACCCACATGCAAATTTTTTATTTGTAGGTGCAAAAGACAGAATGGAAATGGAAAAAGTCCCGGAAGCTGGTTATGAAATTAAAGGGCTTTGGATTTCTGGTATTCAGAGGAGTTTGTCGTTGAAAAACTTATCCTTTCCTTTTAAATTGATGAGCAGTTTGTGGAATGCAAGGAAAATTGTAAAACAATTCAACCCCGATATGGTGATTGGTACTGGTGGTTTCGCTAGTGGGCCAACTTTGTTTGTGGCATCAAAAAGGAGTATTCCAACATTGATTCAAGAACAGAATTCTTTTCCTGGAATCACAAATAAATTACTAGCTAAAAAGGTTAACAAAATTTGTGTGGCTTATGATAATTTAAATCGATTTTTTCCTGCTGATAAAATTATAAAGACAGGAAATCCTGTGCGTCAAGATTTATTGACCACGCCAGACATTTCTGAAGCGAAAGATTTTTTTAAGTTAGATGAATCAAAAAAGACACTACTTATTTTAGGTGGTAGTTTAGGGGCAAGAGCAATCAATAAATTAATTGAAAAAAATATTGAATGGTTAGTTGCAAAAGGTGTTCAGGTAATTTGGCAAACAGGAAAATTGTATTACGATGAGTATAAGAAATATGATGATTTAGAAGGAGTGCAAACACATTCTTTTTTAAATAGAATGGATTTAACTTATGCTGCAGCTGACTTTATTATTAGTAGAGCAGGAGCAGGTTCTATTTCAGAATTATGTATTGTAGCGAAGCCAACTATTTTTATTCCCTCACCAAATGTTGCAGAGGATCATCAAACAAAAAATGCACTAGCAGTTGTTGAAAATGATGGAGCAATTTTGCTAGAAGAAAAAAATAATTCAATGTTTCAATCGGTTTTTGAAAACTTATTGAATGATGAAGAGCAGCAAAAATCATTGAGTCATAATCTTAAAAAATTGGCATTGCCGAATGCGACAACTGCTATTGTTAATGAAGTAGAGAAATTAATAATCAAATGAATTTGAATTCTAAACATAACATTTATTTCATAGGTATCGGTGGTATCGGTATGAGTGCTTTGGCGCGCTTTTTTGCTGTGAATGGTAAAAATGTTGCAGGATTTGATAGGGTTAGATCAGAAATAACAAATTCGTTAGAAAAGTTGGGTATTGAAATTCATACAGATGATTCGGTTGATATGATTCCTGCAGAATGCAAAAACTCTAAAGAAACTTTGGTGGTTTTTACACCTGCAATACCAGAGACTCATAAAGAGTTGAGTTATTTCAACTCAAATGGATTCGCGGTATTAAAAAGGTCAGAAGTATTAGGGCTGATAACAAAAGACACTTTTTGTTTGGCAGTTGCGGGTACGCATGGTAAGACAACAACATCAACTATATTAGGACATATTCTTAAAGAAAGTGGCGTTTATGCAACTTCCTTTTTAGGAGGTGTTTCAGAAAATTACAATTCTAATTTAATTTTAGGAGGTGATGAGATATCTGTAGTAGAGGCCGATGAATATGATCGATCGTTTTTGCGTTTGTCGCCAAATATTGCATGTGTCACTTCGATGGATGCAGATCATTTGGATATTTATGGAGAGGCAAATGCGCTGCAAGATTCGTTTAAAGAATTTGCTGATAAAGTTTCTGACACAATGATTGTATGCAAGGGTTTGCCTTTGCAAGGTTTGACGTATGCTGTAAATGCACAGGCAGATTATTATGCCGATAATATCAAAATAAAAAAAGGAACATACATTTTTGATGTTATGACTCCGACAGAAATAATTACAAATGTGGAGTTCAATCTCCCTGGAAAACACAATGTGCTAAATGCTGTGGCTGCTTTGGCAATGGCGAATAATTTTGGAGTTTCACTCCAAGACATTGCCAAAGCATTATTAACATTTAAAGGTGTTCAGCGCAGGTTTTCGTATAAAATTAAAACTAATGATTTGGTTTTGATTGATGATTATGCACATCATCCAACAGAAATAAATGCGGTGTATGAATCTGTAAAAGAAATGTATCCTACTAAAAAAAATATAGCAATTTTTCAGCCTCATCTATTTAGCCGTACCAAAGATTTTGCAGATGATTTTGCAAAAAGCTTATCCCAATTTGATGGATTGATTTTATTAGATATATATCCTGCAAGAGAAAAACCGATAGAAGGAATTACATCAAAATGGTTGTTTGATAAAATAAACATGAAGTCAAAGAAGTTATCATCTAAAGAAGGGTTAATAGATACCATAAAACAAGAAGATGCTGCAATTATCGTAATGATGGGGGCAGGTGATATAGGAGAGTTGGTTATAAGCGTTCAAAAAGAATTGTTAGGTGAAAATTAATTGGAATTACATAAAAGGATTTTTGTTAATCACCTTGGTGTTGTTTCTTTTTGGTTTCACTAATTATAGAAACGAGCAACAAAAAATAGCAACTGTCAAAGTTAAATTTGAGGAAGGTGAAAACCTTTTTATGAGTTACGAAATGGTTAATAAGTTGTTAATACAAAATGAAGGAGAGGTTACAAACAAAACAAAATCATTAATAGATTTGAATAGTTTGGAAAAACAAGTGTTGTCGCATCCAATGGTAGAAAACGCAACTGCCTATATTACTGTTGATGGTCAATTAAGAATTAGTGTTAAACAACGAACCCCAATCGGAAGGATTAGCACAGGTAATGATTCTTATTACATTGACAAACAGGGAGAATTTATGCCTTTGTCAGAAAATTATTCAGCACGTGTTCCTATCGTTACAGGAATTTCGACCCCTGAAAATATTGATGATTTGTATGAATTGTTATCCTTTATTACGAACGATAATTTTTTACATAAACAAATAGTTGGTGTCCAATTAGCGGGCAAAGACGAATTTATTTTGGCGACTAGAGTTGGAAATCATAAAATTGATTTTGGAAACTTAGAAGGCAAAAAAACAAAATTTAAAAATTTAAAGGCGTTTTATTCTTTTACGATGAAAAATAAAACGATTGAGAATTACAAACAAATAAGTTTAAAATACAACAATCAAGTTGTAGCGACTAAAAAAGACTAATATGGATCATAACGATATTTCGGTAGGCTTAGATATTGGAACAACAAAAATTGTTGCCATGATTGGTCGTAAAAATGAGTACGGAAAGATTGAACTCCTAGGTATTGGTAAAGCTAAGAGCTTAGGCGTACATCGAGGTGTTGTAAATAATATTACGCAAACAATACAGTCAATTCAACAGGCGATTGATGAGGCTATTGCAGTATCAGGGGTTAAGATAGATGAGGCTATTGTAGGTATTGCGGGTCAGCATATCCGCAGTTTGCAGCATAGTGATTATATCACAAGACCAAATTCACAAGAAGTTATTGATGAAGCTGATTTAGAGAAATTAGAAAGTCAAGTTCATAAATTAGTGATGTTACCTGGAGAAGAGATTATCCATGTATTACCACAAGAGTTTAAGGTAGATGGTCAAGCCGAAATAAAAGAACCTATTGGGATGTATGGCGGTAGATTAGAAGCTAATTTTCATGTAGTGGTAGGTCAGGTTTCTTCAATTAGAAATATAGGGCGCTGTATAAAAAGTGCAGGATTAGATTTAGCAGGTATTACACTAGAGCCATTAGCGTCTGCTGATGCAGTGTTGAGTCAGGAAGAAAAAGAAGCAGGAGTTGCTTTGATTGATATAGGTGGTGGAACCACTGATTTAGCCATTTTTAAAGATGGTATCATCCGCCATACAGCAGTCATTCCATTTGGTGGAAATGTGGTGACAGAAGATATAAAAGAGGGATGCTCTATCATTGAAAAGCAAGCAGAATTGCTTAAAACAAAATTCGGTTCTGCGTGGCCTGGAGAAAATAAAGACAACGAAATAGTTTCGATTCCAGGATTGAGAGGGCGCGACCCGAAAGAGATTACTTTGAAAAACCTGTCAAAAATAATTCACGCAAGAGTAGTAGAAATTATTGAACAGGCTTTTGTAGAAATCAGAAATTATGGGCACGAAGAGACAAAGAAAAAATTGATAGCAGGAATTGTACTTACTGGAGGTGGAGCGCAATTAAAGCATATAAAGCAATTGGTAGAATATATCACGGGGATGGATACTAGAATCGGTTATCCGAATGAGCATCTAGCAGGAGATACCGACGAATCTATTTCTAGTCCAACCTTTGCAACAGCTATTGGTTTGTTGATGAAAGGATTGGCAGATAAAGAAAAATCGACAAAGGCTTCAGTTGCACTAGAGGCTGAAGAGCCATCAAAAGAAATTGAACAAGAAAAAGAAAAATTAGCGGAGCCTAAAAGATCAATCTTTGAGAGATGGTCAGATAAGTTTAGAGATTTTTTAGATAACGCAGAATAAAATAAATAATAAACCAAACTAAACAACCTACTAATTATGCCAGAAGACAATAGCCCTAGTTTTGGAAATATCGAATTCGATTTACCAGTAAATCAATCTAATGTCATCAAAGTTATTGGTGTCGGAGGAGGCGGAAGCAATGCTGTAAATTACATGTTATCACAAGGTATCAACGGAGTTGATTTTGTGATTTGTAATACAGATGCCCAAGCCCTACAAAACAGCCAAGTACCAACTAAGATTCAGTTAGGAGCTTCTTTAACCGAAGGTCTTGGTGCTGGAGCAAATCCTGAAGTTGGAAAACAATCTGCACTTGAAAGTGAAGAAGAAATTAAAAAGATGTTGGGTAGCAATACCAAAATGGTTTTTATAAATGCTGGTATGGGTGGTGGTACTGGTACAGGAGCTGCACCGGTAATTGCTAAGTTTGCCAAAGAGATGGATTTGTTAACCATTGGTATAGTAACAATCCCGTTTTTGTTTGAGGGGAATACACGTATCGATCAGGCAAAGAGAGGAATTGAAGAATTGAGACAGTATGTTGATTCTATGGTTGTAATCAACAACAATAAATTAAGAGAGGTATATGGTAATTTAGGATTCAAGGCAGGTTTCTCTAAGGCAGATGAGGTGTTGGCAACAGCTTCTCGTGGTATAGCCGAAGTTATTACACATCATTATACTCAAAATATTGATTTGCGAGATGCTAAAACAGTATTGGCAAATAGTGGTACTGCTATAATGGGTTCTGCAAAAGCAGCTGGTAAAAATAGGGCTGAAGATGCTATTATGAATGCGTTAGATTCTCCATTATTAAATGATAATAAAATTGAGGGTGCTAAGAATGTATTACTGTTAATTGTATCAGGAAGTGATGAAATTACGATTGATGAAATTGGAGAAATCAATGATTATATTCAGGCAGAAGCTAAAACAAGTGTCAATATAATTATGGGTGTTGGTGAAGAAGAATCATTAGGTGATGCTATTGCTGTGACTGTAGTAGCAACCGGATTCCATAAAGATCAACAAAATACTATTATCCAGGAAGAGCCTAAAAAAATAATTCACACCTTAAGTGGAGAGCAAAAATCTACTTTTGATTTGACAGATTCGAGTGAGTTTGTATCAAGATCAGAAGATGTGGTTAGGCATACATTAGTAGATTCTAATGAGCGTATTGTTCACACCTTGGATGAAGCAGAAGATATTGAGGAAATGGAACTAATTCCGACTTCAGAAATCATTAAAAGTATGGATGTGGTATATGAAGAGATTTCATATGAAACCAGTGATGATTTTATTATTACATCCGCAGTTAATGAAATTGAGGTTTTTGATCATGAAGAAATAAAAGCAAAGGAAGAAAATCAAACAACTTTTGTTTTTGAAGACCCGATAGATATTCATAAAGGAGCTGAAGATTTAACAGTAGAGCTTACAAACAATATCAATGATATTGAAGTTGTAAACCCTACAGAAGTTACACCTGTAGCAGAAGAAGAGAATGCAATTGTATTTGATTTGGGCGATTTTAGTGAGCCAGAAACAAAACATATGGAGCCTTCTAAGCCATTGGTTGCAGAAACCAAAGTTGAAGTTGAAGAAGAGTTGCAGTTTGTTGTAAAGCAAAAAGCGATTGAAGAAGTTGGAGAGTTACAAGAAACTGATCAGGAATTATCTCCAATGCATTTAACAATTTCAGAATTAAAGAATAGAGCAGAAGAACGAAAAAATAAGATGAACAAGTTTAATTATACATTTAATAATAAACTTAAACCTAATAATATTGATGAGATTGAGAAAGAACCTGCCTACAAAAGGATGGGTGTAGAGTTAGATGATACTTTGTTATCGTCAGATTCTAATCAATCAAAAACAACTTTAAGTGTAGATGAAAATGATGATTTGCAATTTAGATCTAACAATTCATTTTTACACGACAACGTAGATTAAAGTAAAACCCGAAGGCTAACCCCAGAAAGAAAACTCGATTTTATTCATTTGCTTGAATAAACTTCGAGTTTTTTTTATCTTCGCACTCTAATAAAATAAATATGAGTTTACAAGCTAAAATAATGGAACAAATGAAAGCGGCAATGAAGTCTAAAGACACCGTTGCATTGCAGTCATTAAGAGCCGTTAAATCAGAAATATTATTGGCAAATGCCAAAGGAGGCGACGCCAAATTTACTGAAGATGATGAAATAAAATTATTACAGAAATTAGTTAAACAACGTAAAGATAGTGCCGCCTTATATACTGAACAAGGAAGAGCTGATTTGGCAGAACCTGAGTTGGCAGAAGCTAAAATTATTTCAAAGTTTTTACCTGCACAAATGAGTGCTGATGAACTAAAAGAGTTTGTTAGTAGTCTTATCTCTAAAGTGGGAGCAAGCTCTATGAAAGATATGGGTAAGGTTATGGGTATGGCATCAAAAGAATTGGCTGGTAAAGCAGATGGAAAAACCATATCAACACTTGTAAAAGAATTGTTGAGTTAGAAGCCTCCTAACCCCCGAAGAGGGAAATTAGGTTTTTGTATAAATTAATAAATAATTTAATAAGGCCACGTAGCTCATCCCGATAGTAATCGGGAGAATAGTATTTATTGGTTAATGGAAAATAAAAGGCCACGTAGCTCAGCTGAATAGAGCACTGGATTTCGGCTCCAGCGGTCGGGGGTTTGAATCCCTTCGTGGTCACGAATAAAAAGGAAAGTTCAAAATAAATATTGAAACAAGCTTCACATTTATTTCGAACTTTCCTTTTTTCAAAGCGGAGCTTTGAGGGATGCGTAGCAATCCTGAATTCAAAAACATGAAACTAGATTCAATATTTTTCTGAGCTATTCTTTTTTCAAAGCGGAGCTTTGAGGGGTGAGCGATCGAAGAGAGCTAATTCTTTGGGGATATTTAAAAGTTAATATAATACTTGCTTTTTTATTTTGTTAGTTTTATACTATATTAGCTATTAATCCAAATGAAACATTATTAAAAAGTCTTCCCCTTTAGTAACCATTTATAAAAATTGGCATAGGTTTGTGCTATTTCCAAATAGGTTCAATTCAATACAGCGTACTCTTATATCTTCAAATTCGCAATTTTATTCTAATCTTACTTTAGCGAATAAAAAATATTTTGAGCATCGCGTTTTAAACTTTATTGAAAGTTTTGAATTTGTGAGTAGAGATGGGGTTGAGATAACTGAAGAAATTAAATTAT
>JAQRMW010000179.1 GCA_028599075.1 Urechidicola sp.
GCACAAGTTCTTTTTACATTTAAAGGAATGTGAATATCGTTATAATTATAGAAATAAAAATTTGTATATTAGCACCCTAAAATTAATCAAAGATAACCCTCTTAAGTTATCTTGAACCTTATTTTTTAATACAATCTTTTGCAATTCTTTTGGAAACCCACCAACAGGCTGCCCTAAATCTCCTTTAAAAAAGTTGATGACAGATTCTGGAAAAGAGATTTCATGCCCACGTTCCATAACGTCTTGAGGCGATAAATCATTTGTCACCATAAAAATTGCCATATCACCAACCACCTTAGAACTAGGAGTTACTTTTACCAAATCGCCAAACATCATATTTACTTCATGGTACATTTTTTTAACTTCATCAAAACGATCTGCTAAACCTAATGCTGTTGCTTGTGGTCTAAGATTTGAATACTGACCTCCCGGAATTTCATGCTGAAAGACTTCTGCAGTTCCCGATTTTAATCCAGACTCAAATGGATAATAATACTCACGGATATCTTCCCAATAATTAGAAAACTGGTTCAGTTTCTCTAAATCAAAATCATTGTAGCGGTCATGGTATTTTAACATTTCTACTACCGAATTAAAATTGGGTTGCGATGTCAATCCAGACAATCCGCCCAAGGCAACATCCACAACATCAACACCAGCTTCAATTGCTTTTAAATAAGTTGCCGATTGCAATGATGAGGTATCATGTGTGTGTAAATGAATAGGAATGTTAACAGCATTTTTAATTGCTGGTATCAATTCGGCAGCGGCAAAAGGTTTTAACAACCCAGCCATATCTTTAATGGCAATCATATGCGCTCCAGCATTTTCTAAATCTTTTGCAAGTTGCGTGTAATAGTTGAGGTTGTATTTTGTATTGTTTTTGTCTAGGATATCTCCGGTATAACTGATAGCTGCTTGTGCAATTCCACCAGTTTGATTCCGAACATAGTTAATACTAGGCTCCATGGCTTTTACCCAGTTTAACGAATCAAATATTCTAAAAATATCAATACCATTTTCCCAAGATTTAACAACAAATTTTTCTATTAAGTTATCCGGATATGCAGCATAACCTACAGCATTTGATCCGCGTAATAGCATTTGAAATAAAATATTGGGCATAGCAGTTCGCAACTCTCTTAATCGTGTCCATGGACTTTCGTGTAAGAACCTTAAACAAACATCAAAAGTAGCTCCACCCCAAACTTCTAAGCTAAAGGTATTTGCATGATTTTTTGCAAAACTCTCAGCAACATTTAGCATGTCGAAAGTTCGCATACGTGTTGCTAATAAAGATTGATGTGCATCTCTTAAAGTAGTATCAGTAAAATGAATTTTGTTGTCGTTTTTTAACCATTCACAAAACTTGTTTGCCCCCATTTCGGTAAGCATATCTTTTGTCCCTTTTGGATAGGGTTCAAGAGCATTGTAATTCGGAGTTTTTGGAATTCGTAACTCTTTATTCTTATCAATATATTTTACATCGGTATTGCCGTTTACAATAACTTCTCCTAAAAATTTTGTGAGTTTACTTGTTCTGTCTTGAGGGAGGTTTATGTCAAATAATTCGGATGTATTTTGAATAAAATTTACATTTACCTTTCCTGCTTTAAAGGTTTCGTGTTGAATCACATTTTGTAAAAACTGCATATTTGTTTTTACACCTCGGACTCTAAACTCTTTTAAAGCACGAATCATTTTTCTGATAGCTCCATCTAAAGTTCTTCCATGAGCAGATACTTTTACGAGCATCGAATCAAAAAATGGGCTGATTTTAGAAGACTGATAAACTGAGCCAGCATCTAGCCTAATTCCCATTCCTGCTGCTGATCTGTAGGTAGAGATGGTTCCGTAATCTGGAGTAAAATTATTTTCTGGATCTTCGGTTGTGATTCTACATTGCAATGCAAACCCATAAGTAGATAAGCCTTCTTGCTCGTATATTTTAATTTGTTTGCTGTCTAATTTATATCCTGCTGCAACAAAAATTTGCGTTTTAACTAGGTCTATTCCTGTAACCATTTCGGTAACGGTATGCTCAACTTGAATACGTGGGTTGACTTCAATAAAATAGACTTCATCATTTTGGCCGACTAAAAATTCGACGGTACCAATATTATTATAGTTTACTTCATTGGCAATTGCAAGTGCGTATTTGTATAAACTTTGTTTTACTTTTTCTGATACATTGTGAGATGGTGCAATCTCTACAACCTTTTGATGTCTTCTTTGTACAGAACAATCCCGCTCAAATAAATGACGAATATTACCATAATTGTCAGCAGCAATTTGTACTTCTAGATGTTTGGGATTCTCAACATATTTTTCTAAAAACATGGTGCCATCACCAAAAGCATTTAGGGCCTCATTTTTTGCACCATCAAAAGTAGCTTCTAAATCTTTGGGGTTTCTTACAATTCGCATACCTCTTCCACCGCCACCAGAAGCAGCTTTTAGCATCAATGGATACCCAATATTTTCTGCTTCTGATAAAGCAATTTTTAAATTGATAAGCTCATTTTTGTTTCCTTCAATGATTGGAACCTCACATTTTTTAGCAATTTTTTTGGCGGTAATTTTATCACCTAAGGCATCCATCACTCTAGGGTCTGGACCAATAAATATAATATCATTTTCAGCACACTTACGCGCAAATTCAGAATTTTCTGACAGGAATCCATACCCAGGATGTATAGCATTGGCATTTTTTATTTTTGCCAAATTAATGATTTCATCAATATTCAAATAAGGTTTTAGGGGTTCGTTATCTTTCCCTATTTGATATGATTCATCAGCCTTATAGCGATGTTGCGAGTAGCGATCTTCGTAGGTGTAAACCGCTAGGGTAGGTACGTTTAGTTCGGTACATGCTCTTAAAATTCTGATCGCAATTTCTCCGCGATTGGCAACTAATACTTTCTTGATTTTCATGCAATTGTTTTTTATTGGTTAATCTAAAGTGTTTTGTTAACTGAAATTCTTCCATAAACTGAAACTTCAAAATGATGAGATTCCTCCTCATTCTTCGTTCGGAATGACATTAATCTAAACCATCAAACAATATCAATCAACAAATGCTCATCTAATAATATATGGATTGATATTTTTATAATTTCGGATAATAAAATCTAAAGCGGTTTTTAGAATATCACCCATATTAGTTGATTTTTTAAAATTAACATCACCTGTTAATTCTAGTAAACCAGTTTTTAATTCTTCCACTTTTTCTGGAGTAGAGATTTTGTCATGCCGCATACAATCTAATAATTTATTGAGTCTGTCTATATCGCTACTTGCTCTTTTGGCTAATAATGACCTTTCTTCTTTTTTATATTGCTCAATAGATTCTTCTTTTAAAATCTCTGAAGTCATTTTTACCAAGATATTGTTTTCCTTTAAAAATTGAGGTTTATATACTTTAGGGTTTCCTTCAAAACTTTGTTGATCAAAATCAATGGCTCTTATTCGGTATTGGATTCTGTCAAAATCATGCGTCAAAACGATTACATAATTGTAAGAACGCATATCACCTAATAATCGAGCAAAGCTCCGCTCATTAAATTTTACAAACTCTTTAACAATGGCTGTTTTGTCTTGTAGTGAACATTTATCTAATTGGTCAGCAATAAAAACATCACCCGGTATCCCAGAAATATGCTCTTCTATAAGTGTATCTTCATGAACTAAGAAATTGATAAGGTTGGGAGACAAAAGATGCTCTAACTCCAATCCATAAATACGTGATGCGTCTGCAACTTTTACATATAGGTAAATATAATTATCGTTTAAA
Source organism: Urechidicola sp. (assembly GCA_028599075.1). Classification (GTDB taxonomy): domain Bacteria; phylum Bacteroidota; class Bacteroidia; order Flavobacteriales; family Flavobacteriaceae; genus Urechidicola. The sequence continues at coordinate 3,794 of JAQRMW010000179.1, forward strand.
ATATTTCGAACTTTTACTCTAAATGGTTTCGAATTGCCAAAGGTGCAAAAATCAATTGTATCTATATTAAGAAAGGGTAAAATAGAATCGCTACCATCGGCATGTAAGATGGTGTACATTTGTTTTAAACGCAAATCTATTTCTTGTCGTTCGTGCTCAGCATAGTAAGTACTTACCCAAAGTGTGTCGTTTCCGTCTTCGTCATAAATTTCTATGGCACCTTGAAAGCGCAATAAATCATCATAAAAAATAGGGATTTTTATATTCCGGCTATGTTCGGTTAAGTAATTAGATAACTGCTCAGTAATAGGAAAAGCAGGTTTCTTTTTTGACATCAATTTTTTGTCCATTGGCACTTTTATAGAATCTTTTTAAAGATACTAGGAAATGATTAATAAAACAAAAAATTTTGTCGTTCCTGTAAAAATAGAAATTGTTTAATCGCTGAATTGTAAAGGGAGTAATAACCTAAGAAGTGATTGTGTTTTTAGGAGGTTTGTTTATCGGTTAGTGTATGGTTAGTAACAAGTAATTAATTTAGCGCAAGTATTTATATTTTGTACCGATAGTGTCCAATTATTGTAAAATCAAAAAGACAATCTTCCAAAACTTGTCCTCCTCCAATATTATGGACGATTAAATATCTTTCTCCGTCTTTTGATTTTTTATCAACTACAATTCCGATATGCGTAATTGCTCCACCTAAATTCCAACAAACTATATCTCCTGGTATATAATCTTTTGCATTTTCTGAAATGGGTTTTTCCGCGCCTTTTCTTTTGAAAAAGGTCATTAAATTAGGAACTCTCCTATGATCAATATTACTGTCAGTCGCTTTAAGTCCCCAAATTTTCGGATATGAACTAAAGCCGGACTTCATATCAATATGAACTTCTTTTTGTAAGTCAATTCCAATTTTTCGATATGCTCTTATCACAACATCTGTGCAAACACCTTTTCCACTTGGCACATCTCCATTTGGATAATCTATCGAAAAATAGCTTGGGTCGTAAGTCACCTTCTGCTTGGTCAATTCCAAAGCACCATCAGACAGCTCAATTTGTTCCGTATTTGTTTGAGCAAAACAAAGGTTAATTGCAAGAAATAATATTATTAAAATTGACTTTTTCATATGTGTGCTAATGATAAGATAAGTTCTGTTTCAATTGATTTTATCGTCTGATACTGACAATCCCGATAATTATCGGGACAGCACAGATAAACAAACTTAGTTGTTTTTTATGAGAATATCAAAATACAAGCCCACTTCAAATAAATAAAACAGATTTTGATATTTCGCCTTTAGTAAGAATGATATTAACCCTTTTTTACCTTTATAGTATAGGTAGCAACTATATCATTGTCAATTTTTAAATGAACATCATAATAGCCTAACCATTTAAACTTGCTTTTAAAAGTGATCTTTCCGTTTTTATTTTTGATATCATAAATCGGGAAATCACTTTCATCATTTTTTAGAAAATGAATGAGTGATATATTGTCAGCAGAATTTTGTTTAAGTGTTTTAAATTCAAAATTAACGGCTGTGTTTTTGTTAACTTCAATATTCATTTTAGCTGGACTCACGGGTATGACTTTATGTTTAAACGTTTCGGCATACACAAGTGGCGCATTAACAAAAACGGAATTTGTTAAAGTCGAATTCAGTAGCCACTTTTTATCAATAGGATAATGGCTTCTAGAAAATAAAAGGGGGCTAGCTAAAAAGTAGCCATCATTATAATCGCTAATAAATGTGTTGTTAGCATCGGTATATCCACTAGACCAAGTAGCATCACACAAATACCACTTGTTGTCTAGTTTTACAGCATTCCATGAATGGTTTGCCATTTCTAATTTTTCGATATTAGAATTTACAGTTCTTCCATATCTATCAACAATTACACATTCAATGTTTGCCAAAAAGGCAAGCTCTTTAATTAAATATGCATAACCTGTACACATTGTTTTGTTGTGTTTTAACAACTTTTTAAAAGCGATAATTTTATAATCATTATTCCATTTAATGAGTTGAATACTATCGTTCATAAATTTTTTGCGCTTTCTATCAACTTTATTGTGCTGATAAATATCTCCTTCTATATTAGTACAAACCCATGTGTAAATTGCTCTAAATTTCTCAACATCTGTGGTGAGTTTTGATGTTAACTTATGGCTGAGTAGTGCTAAGTTTTCTAAACTTTCACCTTTGTTTAATTTAGCAATATTGTCAGCTATTGTAAAATCAATATTTTTAAAATCGGATACTTGAGCATTCGATATATAAAAAATTAGAATTGAAAAAAGGAGCAGGCTTCTTTTCATAGAAATTACCTTTTAGAAGAATACACTTTCTTAACTGCAACTTTACCAAGTATTACAATTTCAGATAATTGCATATCTACTTTCAATGCAACATCCGAAGCAGAATTATCATCCGTAATAACTACCTTTTGCGATTTTAATCCTATAAAGCTAAAAACTAAAACATCTCCATTTTTTAAAGGTTTAGGAAACTCAAAATTACCATCAAAATCAGTTTCTGTACCAATGGTAGTTCCCTCTAATAGAACGCTTACTCCTGGTAAAACAGTAGTGTCATCAGAAACAGTCCCTTTAACTATAATAGTTGCTTCTTGTTGCGTTGTAATCGTTTTTGAAGGTGCGGGTTTTACAGTTTCAGTTTGTGCCTGCATTGTATTGAATGTAAAAAGTGATAAAAAGGCTAGCCCTATGCCACTTAAAAAACGAAGCTTTTTTCTTTGAGAGCTTTTTTCTGAATAGGTTTTTAATTGGCTTGAATTAAATTTACCACAAGTATCTTGATTGCTGTAGTTCTTAAAGTAATTCATTATTTCTTCTGGACTTTTTTTTGAAAAGTCGATGACCTCTTTTTGGCAAGTACCACAAAACCCACCATCTAAAGTAGGTGTGAATTGATTAAAATTTTCTGAACAAGGGGTGTTGATTTCTAAGTTGATTTGATTTTTCATAATAAAGTATTTATAAGATTAAACATGTTCAAACCTATAATTCATTATCAAGTTTAAAAATCAATATTGAGTGAAGTGTGCGTTTGGTTGAGTGAGATTGTGTTTTTAATTAGTTTGTAAAAAAGTTGTTTTAAACAAAAACCCGCTCCAAATAAATGAAACGGGTTTGTCTATTGTCTAGCTTCTATAGTCTATTGGCTATTTAACAAGCTCATAACTTCGTTTAATAAAGTTTGTTAACTCCTCACCATGTAGTAAGTTCTGAGATAGCTTAGCCAAATCAAATGTTTGTTTAATTAAGCGTTCTTGCTTTTTAGCAGTCTTGGTATTTAAAATTTCACCAACCAATTCATTATTGGTATTTACAACCAAATTATACATATCAGGAAAATTACTCATTCCCATCATACCACCACCTCCAGTAGCTTGCATTTCTTTCATACGACGCATAAATTCTGGTTGCGTAATAATAAACGGATTTGCTTTAGAGTCCATAGCTTCCATCTGAATCGTATAGGTTTCTTTAGGAATACTAGTTTCTAAAACCGTTTTTAATTTCTCTTGTTCTTCATCAGTCAATTTGCTAATCTTAGTATCATCCTTTTTAATAAGGTTGTCTATATGATCAGAATCAACTCTAACAAATGAAACATTTTCATTACTCGTTTCTAATTTCTGAATTAAATGCGAAACGATAGGAGAATCTAATAACAAAACTTCATATCCTTTTTCTTTAGCATCTTGTATAAAACTGTGTTGTGCTTTAGCATCTGACGCATATAAGACAACAGTTTTGTCATCTTTGTCAGTTTGATTTTCTTTGATTTTTGCTATCAATTCATCCCAAATATAATGAGTGCCATCAACAGTTGGATATAAAGCAAATTTGGTTGCTTTGTCAAAGAACTTATCTTCAGATAACATTCCGTATTCGATGATGATTTTAATATCATCCCATTTTTCCTCAAAAGCTTTTCTGTCATTTTTAAACAAGCTTGTTAATTTGTCAGCTACTTTTTTAGTGATATAGCTAGAAATCTTTTTAACAGCACCATCGGCTTGTAAATAACTACGAGATACATTTAACGGAATGTCGGGTGAATCAATTACACCTCTTAGCATCTGTAAGAAATCTGGAACAATACCTTCTACATTATCCGTTACAAACACTTGGTTTTGATATAACTGAATTCTGTCTTTTTGTGGGTCTATATTCTTGCTGATTTTAGGGAAATATAAAATTCCTGTCAGGTTAAAAGGATAATCAACATTTAAGTGGATGTTAAATAATGGCTCCTCAAACTGCATTGGATACAACTCTCTATAAAAAGATTTGTAATCCTCATCTTCTAAATCACTCGGCGTTTTGGTCCAAGCCGGAGTTGGATTATTGATAATATTATCTACAGTAATTTTTTGTTGAGGTTCTGTTGTTTCTTTACCATCTTTATCTTTGGTAGTCTTTGGAGTATGTGCTGGATCATCAACTTCTTTGGTTCCAAACTTAATCGGAATTGGCATAAACTTGTTATACTTAGTCAATAAACCACTGATTTTAGCCTCTTCTAGAAACTCAACCGAATCTTCATCAATATGCAAAACAATCTCAGTTCCTCTTACTTCTCTTTCGGTATCCTCTAATGTGTATTGCGGACTCCCGTCACACTCCCAACGTACCGCTTTAGTATCGTCTTTAAATGATTTTGTGAAAATTTCTACTCTTTCAGCAACCATAAATGCCGAGTAAAACCCTAGTCCAAAATGACCGATAATTCCGGTATCTGCATCTTTGTATTTCTCTACAAACTCTTCTGCTCCAGAAAATGCTACTTGGTTGATGTATTTCTCAACCTCTTCACCTGACATACCAACACCTTGATCAATAATTTTAATTTGCTTGTTGTCTTTATCAACAATAACTTCAATCATCGGGTTACCGATATCACCTTTTACTTCTCCTAAAGTAGATAAGTGTTTTAACTTTAAAGTTGCGTCAGTTGCATTAGAGATTAATTCGCGTAAAAAGATTTCATGATCAGAATACAAGAATTTCTTAATTATTGGGAAAATATTTTCTGCTGTTACATTAATGTTTCCAGTTGCCATATTATTTTATGTTTTTTAAATTATGATTGACAATAGTCAAAAAAAATACCAATTAGACATTTGTGACAAGATGACAGAAACAGTCATCAGTCTTCGGTCATCAGTCATCAGTCTTCGGTTATATTATTCTTATCATATGATTTTGCCCATATCAATCTCATAAGTAATTTACTTCAACATTGTATTAATTAATAATTACTATTCAAAGCATAACAAATATTTATTTAGTAACTTTGAATCTACGTTTAGTAAAAAGATATTTATGTACAATTCGAAGATAACAGGAATGGGTTATTTTGTTCCTGACAATGTAGTAACTAACGATGATTTGTCGAAAATGATGGATACCAATGATGCTTGGATTCAGGAAAGAACTGGTATAAAAGAACGCCGTTGGATAGAAAAAGGGAGTGGAGAAACATCATCATCAATGGGAGCTAAAGCTGCAAAAATAGCTATTGAAAGAGCAGGTTTAACTAAAGATGATATCGACTTTATTGTATTTGCTACTCTGAGTCCAGATATGTATTTTCCAGGTTGTGGGGTTCAAATTCAAGAGATTTTAGATATGCCAACTATTGGCGCTTTAGATGTTAGAAATCAGTGTTCTGGTTTTGTATATGCCATGTCAGTAGCCGACCAATTTATAAAAACAGGCATGTATAAAAATGTGTTAGTGATTGGTTCTGAATATCATTCTGGCGGATTAGATTTAACAACACGCGGGCGAGGGGTGTCTGTTATTTTTGGTGATGGAGCAGGAGCAGCAGTTTTGAGCAGAACCGAAGATAATAACAAAGGAATTTTATCTACTCACTTACATTCTGAAGGGAAACACGCAAGAGAATTGGTGGTTGAAGCACCAAGTATTGCGCATTGGGTTCCTCAAATTTTAGAGGAAAATGATCCAAATGACGAATCTTATTATCCGTATATGAACGGAACATTTGTATTTAAAAATGCAGTAGTCCGTTTTTCTGAAGTAATCATGGAAGGGCTTGTTAAAAACAGCATTCTGCCTACAGATATAGATATGTTTATTCCGCACCAAGCTAATTTAAGGATATCACAATTTATACAAAAGAAATTCCAGTTACGAGATGATCAGGTATATAATAATATCATGAAGTACGGTAATACAACTGCTGCTTCTATTATTATTGCGTTGACAGAAGCTTGGGAGAAAGGTAAAATAAAAGACAATGATTTGGTTGTTCTTGCAGCTTTTGGTAGTGGATTTACTTGGGGTAGTGTTATTATGCGCTGGTAAATTAGCATTTATATAAAAATTAAAAACCCATCGCATTTGCGATGGGTTTTTTGTAAAATAATTTAATTAAGTCCCCACTTTCTAAATTATATTGTGCTATTAGTTTCCGGATTATTATAATAACACTACAAAGATATGGGTGATTTACATTCTATACAATACCCAGTTTCCGTGATTTTTATCTAACGGTTTTCCGTGAGTTTGGTAAACTAAAAAATCCACCAGCAATGACTCCGGTGGATTTCAACTAAATAATTTAAAGAACCCCAAACACTTCAAATTATTTTTTTTGATAATTATACTTGTTTTATGACAAACAAAGATACTTCAAATATACATCACATTGAGAATTAAGACAATACCCATAAACCGTGATTTTTAATTCACGGAAAACCGTTAGTCTTTTCTCACGGAAAACCGTTAGTACACCCAGATGTGTACAATAAAAAAGAGGTCTTGATTATAAAAATCAAAAACCTCTTTTCATCAACTTAAAAAAACTGCTTTTATACTAAATGGAAGTTATATTTTATAAAAACCCGCTTCCAGAAGTTTCGTTGTCATCTCTGTTTTTTCTATTTCTAGCTTTGTTTCGTTGAATAATGTATGCCCATATGACGACGGTAAAACAAACCTGTTACCAAATTAACGGGACTTTAACATCACTTTAACAGAGAAGAAAATAGTATGTTCTGGTTATGAATTGATTAAGAAATTTCGAAGATTTTTCCTTCTTCTGCCAATACCGTGTTGTTGAAAATATTTTCGGATTCTGCTAAAAAGGCATCTTTAGAATTGTACCTATTAGAGTAATGGCCAATTATTAATTGATTGATGTTTGCCTTTTTTGCAATTGTTGCAGCTTGTTCTGCAGTACTATGCCCAGTAGTTTTAGCCAAGTCAATTTTATCATTCAAGAATGTTGCTTCGTGGTATAGTAAGTCAACATTTTTAACTATTGGTACGATAGATTCGGTAAATGAAGTGTCACTACAAAACGCATAGCTTTTAGGTTTTGTAGGTGCTGTTGTAAGTATGTCATTTGTGATAAATTCTCCATTTTGCAATTTAAAATCTTTACCATTTTTTAAATTCTGATAATCACAAACTTCTATTTCTGGATACTTTGAAATGGCAACCATATTGAGTTTCCGTTCTCCTAACTTTTCTTTAAATAAAAACCCGTTAGTGTAAATTCTATGTTTTAACGGTATGGTATGCACCTCCACTTTTTTATCTTCAAAAATCAATTCAGATTTTTTAGAAGTCAGTTCATGAAACTTGATAGGATATCCTGCATGCGATTCAGTAAGCCTTAATTGTGTTACAATAAATTCTTTTATTCCTTTTGGCCCATAAACATTAATTTCAGTTTCCCTGTTCAATAATCTAAAAGTAGATATCAATCCAATTAATCCAAAAACATGATCGCCATGTAAATGTGAAATAAAGATGTTCTTTATTTTTGAAAATTTGACTTTGTATTTTCTCAGTTGCACCTGAGCGCCTTCTCCGCAATCAATTAAAAAAGTATGGTTTTTTATTTCTAAAACTTGTGAAGTTGGATGCGCAGAAACTCTTGGTGTGGCGCTGTGACATCCTAAAATTGTTAACTTCATAAGGTTTAATTATTTAAAATCCCATTAAATCACGTTCAATAGCATCTAGTTCTAAAACATCTTGTGCTTCTTTTAGCGTAGGGACAACAATTAAATTATCAGGAAATTCATCAATTGCTAAACCAGATGCAACAAGAACAAATGATGTGTGTTTCGTTCTTTTTTCTATGGCGATATCAAAAAATTGAAGAAGATCATCCACTTCAACAGTGTCTAATGTTGTAAAATCTATAATGAGATGTTCGTCAGAAAAATCAAAAATTTGTTTTTTAAGTGAACTGAAAAAGCGCTGGTCGCAATCATCTTCGGGTCTAATAATAGTATATGTTTCTTTTTTATCTACTTGCATAATTAATTATGTTTTATCTGTTGGGCTAATAAGTATATCACCGCCATTCTAATTGCAACACCATTTTCTACCTGATTTAAAATAATTGATTGTGTAGAATCTGCAACATCACTAGTAATTTCTACACCACGGTTTATTGGTCCTGGGTGCATGATGACGATTTCTTTGTTTAATGAATTTAATAGTTCTTTGTTTATCCCAAAAAGTTGTGTGTATTCTCTTGTTGATGGAAAGTAATTCACGTCCATTCGTTCATTTTGTACACGAAGTACATTGGCTACATCACACCATTCGAGTGCTTTTTTAAGATTCAGTTCAACTTCTACCCCTAAGCTTTTTATATGCTTTGGAATGAGTGTTGTTGGTCCACAAACTTTCACTTCTGCTCCTTGTAATTTCAAAGCAAAAATATTTGATAAAGCAACTCTCGAGTGTAATATATCACCAACAATCACTACTTTTTTGCCTTTTACACTGCCTAACTTTTCTCTGATAGAGTAAGAATCTAGTAGTGCTTGTGTTGGGTGTTCGTGAGTGCCGTCACCTGCATTTATAATTTTTGCATCTACATGTTGACTTAAGAAAACTCCAGCCCCAACATTAGGGTGACGCATCACAACAATATCAACTTTCATTGATAAAATATTGTTAACCGTATCAATTAAGGTTTCTCCTTTTGTAACTGATGATTGACTTGCTGAGAAATTGATAATATCTGCAGATAACCTTTTTTCAGCTAACTCAAAAGAGAGTTTTGTTCTGGTAGAGTTTTCAAAAAATAAATTGGCAATGGTAATATCTCGTAGTGTAGGAACTTTTTTAATGGGACGGTTAATGACTTCTTTAAAATGGTCGGCAGTTTTAAAAATTAAATCAATATCATTTTTATTGAGGTATTTTATTCCGAGTAAATGCTCTACACTTAACTGGCTCATTTTATTCATTTTTTATTAGATAAATAATATCCTTTCCATCATTCTCTTTCCAATGTACCAAAACTTTTTCGTTGTTTATGGCATCAACTTGACTTCCTTTATAATCAGGCTGAATTGGTAAATGTCTGCTAAAACGTCTATCAATTAAAACCAATAATTCAATAGTATTAGGTCTTCCAAAAGATTGAATTGCAGATAAGGCTGCTCTAATACTTCTTCCAGAATACAAAACATCATCAATAAAAACAACATTTTTGTTTTCTACCTCAAAATTAATTTCTGTGTGATTTGCTTCTAATGGAGCATCTCTCCTTCTAAAATCATCACGATAAAAAGTTATATCTAAGGTTCCAGAATTAATACCTTTGATTTTGTAATCGTGGGTAAGCATGTGTACCAGTCTATCTGCCAAAAACACACCACGTGGTTGTAAGCCAATGATTACGGTATTAGAAAAGTCGTTGTGATTTTCGATTAACTGACATGCCAATCGATGTAAAATAATGTGAATTTCTGTTGAGTTAAGTAAAATTTTTCGACTCATAAGATAGTACCAAAACGCTCTATTGGTGTACAAAGATAGGCTATTGTTAATTAAATTGTTAAAAACAATTAATTTTTTTTATAAAAAACGGGGCTTCTTAGTTTACTTTTAAATTGTCAATGAACAACTGTTTATGCACGAAAACTCCTTTAATAAAATGTCCCTGTCTAAATTCGAATCTATGCTGAAAACCAACAGCATATTCTTTTTTGACTCTACAGAATTCGAAAGTATCATACAACATTATTTAGATGTAGGAAGACAATCATTAGCCGAAAAAGCAATCGCTTTAGGTTTAGAACAGCACCCAACATCGGTGAGCTTAAGATTGCTAAAAGCAGAGTCCTTTATATATATCGATAAATTAGATGAGGCAGACGTTATATTAAATTCTTTACACGCTTTAGAACCAAACAACGAAGAAATTTATATTCAAAAGGCAAGCCTTTTTTCTAAACGAAATGAACATCAAAAAGCAATTGATTCACTAAAAATAGCATTGGTTTATACCAGGCACAATGCTGATATTTTGGCTATGATTGGGATGGAGTATTTGTACCTCGATAATTTTGATGATGCACGTTTAAATTTTGCAAAATGTCTAACTGTCGATTTTGAAGATTACTCTTCTTTATACAATGTGGTGTATTGCTTTGATATGCAAAACCAACACAAAGAAGCAATTGATTACTTAAATGATTTTATTGATAATGATCCATATTCTGAAGTGGCGTGGCATCAATTGGGCAGACAATATTTTATTTTAGAACAATATGATGAAGCTTTAAGAGCTTTTGATTATGCAGTGTTGATTGATGAATTCTTTGTCGGAGCTTATTTAGAAAAGGCCAAAACACAAGAGCAGTTAGAGTTGTACGAAGATGCCATTGAAAATTATCTGGCAACTACGCAATTAGACGACCCAAGTGCTTTTGCATACTATCGGATTGGGCGTTGTTATGACAGGTTAGATAAGAAAGATCTAGCATTACAATACTACAAAAAGACGGTGAATGAAGACCCGTTGCTAGATAAAGGATGGTTGGCTTTGACCAATATTTATTTTGAAGATAAAAATTATCAAAAAGCATTATTTTATATCAATAAAGCGATTGCAATTGATGAGTCTAATACCTTGTTTTGGAGACGTTATGCCGAAATAAATTTAAAGCTCAACTTATGCGAAGAGGCAATTATTGCTTTTAACAAATGCTTGAGTTTTAAAGATAAAGAGTTAGATATCTTTATGGGGCTGTCTAATGTTTTAAATTTTATTGGAGAATTCGAGAATTCATCCAAAATATTAATTAAAGCTTTGCGATTGTTTCCAAATCATGCTGAAATAGAATACAGGTTAGGCTGTGTTTATATTGTTTTGGGTGATGTTGATAAAGGTGAAAGATTTTTAAGAAAAGGATTTGAAACAGATTATGAATATCATACTATATTCCAAGAAATTTTTCCGACAGTATTCGATTTAGAAATTGTGAACAAGCTAATTACCGAATACAAAATTTAGTTTTCATTCCTCTTTTAAAAGGTTACATTTGTGCAAATAAGAATTTGACAAATGAAACAACGAACTTTTCTAGACTATTTTATAATTACATTAAAAGGAATCGCCATGGGAGCAGCCGATGTTGTTCCAGGAGTTTCTGGTGGTACTATCGCTTTCATTTCTGGAATTTATGAAGAGCTTTTAGAGTCAATTGCTTCTGTAAATTTTAATACGATTAAATTATTAAAAACCGAAGGAATCAAATCGGTATGGAAACAAATAAATGGTAATTTTTTGATAGCCTTGATGTCAGGAATTGCTATTAGTATTGTTTCTTTGGCGAAACTGATTTCATGGTTGTTAGAAAATGAGCCTATATTATTATGGTCTTTCTTTTTTGGATTAGTTTTGGCGAGTATCCTATTTATAGGAAAACAAATTACTAAATGGAAGGCATTAACAGTAATCATCTTTTTAGGTGGTGCAGTATTGGCCTATTATATTACTACTTTAACTCCTTTAATATCTGAAAATACATCTCCATTATATTTGTTTATTGCAGGTTCTTTGGCAATATGTGCTATGATTTTACCTGGGATTTCAGGAGCGTTTATTTTAGTTTTATTAGGAGCGTATAAGCCTGTTTTAGATGCAATTCATAACAAAGATTTTAAAATAATTGTTTTGTTTGCCGCCGGAGCTATTGTCGGATTACTTAGTTTTTCTAGGGTTTTAAAATGGCTATTTCATCATTATAAAAATTTAACCTTGGCATTGTTGGCAGGATTTGTTTTAGGGTCGCTAAACAAAATTTGGCCTTGGAAAGAAACCTTAACTTGGCGAGAGAATTCACACGGAATAAAAGTGCCATTGAACGAGCAGAGCATTTCTCCTTTTTCATTTGATGGAGAACCACAGTTATTATTTGCTATAGCATTGGCAATAGTTGGATTTTTAGTGATTATTGTATTAGAAAAAATTGCTGTAAAAAAATGAGTAATGAACGCGGATTTATGGACAAAATTTGGCTCTTTTTCAAGGGCTTGTCTATGGGTGCTGCAAATAAAGTTCCAGGAGTTTCGGGTGGTACAGTTGCATTTGTCCTAGATTTCTATGAAGAGCTAATTTACTCTTTTAAGAAGGTAAATGTAAATGCTTTTAAATTACTTTTCTCTGGGCGTTTCAAATCTTTTTACCAATATACCAACGCAACATTTTTGCTTCTTGTAATGGGTGGCAGTATGTTTAGTTATTTTAGTGTTTCAATTGTTTTAGATTTTTTGATTCGGAATTATGAACTCTATGTTTGGTCAGCTTTTTTTGGTATGGTTCTAGGTTCTATTTATTATATAGGAAAGGATTTTAATGACTTTTCTACCAAGAATATTTTATCCATTATTATAGGAATTGTTATTGGAGTTTCTATTAGTTTAATGAGTCCAGCAAAAGAAAATGACAACCTTTGGTTTGTTTTTTTCTGTGGGATAATTGGTGTTAGCGGTATGACCCTGCCTGGGTTGTCTGGATCATTTATTTTAATTCTATTAGGAAACTATGTTTTGTTACTGGTAGATTCTGTAAACATGCTTTACAAAACAATTATCGATATTTTTTCTGGTAACTTTGATTTTTTTCAAGATGCAGTAAGGATGCGTTACCTTAAAATTGTTGCAGTGTTTACTGGTGGTTCAGCCTTTGGATTAGTAGTTACATCGCACATTTTAGGTTATGTTTTAAAAAGATGGCATCAAATAGTCACAGCTATTATTATCGGGTTTATTACCGGGTCTCTCGGAATTGTTTGGCCTTGGAAAAGAGAAATTTACAAAACAGAGAACGGACTGTTATTACACGATTTTAACGGAGACAAAGTCATAGAAAATTACCAGCGTTATATGCCTGATATAACTCTGAAAGAAACATGGATAGCTGTAATTTTTATTTTAGTAGGTGTTGGTTTATTATTGGTTTTAGACCAATATTCAAAAAGGACAAAAGCAAGTTAGTATGAGTGAAAGAACAAAATTTGGATTGGTAGGTAAAAACATTTCTTATTCTTTTTCTAAGGGATATTTTTTAAAGAAGTTTGAGGATTTAAAATTATTAAATCTTTCCTATCGCAATTTTGACATTCCAGAAATTGAAGAATTTCCTTTTCTGATTTATCATAAAGAAGAGGAATTCAGAGGCTTTAATGTGACAATTCCTTACAAGCAGTCTATTATGCGGTATTTATCAGAAATTGATAATGATGCCAAAAAAATAGGAGCAGTAAATACCATTAAAATAAACGATGATAATGAATTGATTGGTTACAACACCGATATTTATGGATTCGAAAATTCGTTGTTGCCACTATTAAAGCCGCATCATAGAAATGCTTTAATTCTAGGAACAGGTGGTGCATCGAAAGCTATTGCTTTTGTATTAGACAAATTAAATATTGAATACCAATTTGTGTCAAGAACAAAATCTGGGCAAACTATTTCTTATGCTGATTTAACCCAAGAAGTAATAGAAAGCCATCAACTTATTATCAATTGTACCCCTTTAGGTACACATCCTAAGATTGAAAGTTGTCCAGAAATCCCATATCAGTTTTTAACCGAGCATCATTTTTTATATGATTTGATTTATAACCCATCAGAAACTACTTTCCTTAAAAATGGATTAAAGAAAGGGGCTATTATAAAAAATGGTTTAGAAATGTTAGAATTACAAGCTGAAAAATCTTGGGAGATTTGGAGCACTTAGTTAAAAGTATCAAAAAAAACCTTTATTTAAATTTATACCACAGATTGTACGCAACTTTTTGCTTAAGTTTGTATCTAATAGTATAAAGCTTGATTGAACTGTAAGTTAAGATCAATTTTTAGACTTAGTGAATATTGGACCTTTAAACATTACAAAAAATGTTAGACGAAAAAAATGAGAATCTTCCAGAAGTGAGTGAAGATGTACAATCAACAGAATCAGAAAACAATTCTGAACCAACAAACAAAGAAGAAGTTACTGTAGTTTCAGACGACTCTAAAGATACAACAGAAGAAGAAGAAGTTGTGAGTCAAATCGATGACGATATTGCCCATGCTTCTGAGAAGTCAGGTGAAGAGGATGAACAGCTAGAAACGGCTAAAGAGTCACTGCCAGAATATTCTAAAATGGGACTTGAGGATTTGGTTGCAAGTTTTGAAAAGCATATAAAAGAACTTCCGGTTAAAAAAATCAACAATCATTTTAATGCAATTAAAGATTCTTTTAATTTGCAATTTTCGAAAATTTTAGCTGAAAAAAAAGCTGCCTTTTTGGCTGAAGGTGGTGAGAGTATTGATTTTAGTTACTCCAATCCATCTAAGATAAAATTCAATGAATTAAGTAAAGAGTATCGCGATAAGCGTACAAAGTATTACAAAGATTTAGAGTCAAAACTTAATGATAATTTAGAATTGCGATTTATTTTAATTGAGCAATTAAAAGATTTGATTGAGAATGCAGAGCCTAAAACGATGTATAATAAGTTTAGGGATATTCAAGAACGTTGGAGAAAAATTGGTCCGGTAGCAAGAGAAAAATACAACGGAACATGGAGAACATTCCATCATCACGTAGAGCGTTTTTATGATCTTTTGCATTTAAGTAATGACTTTAGAGATTTAGATTTTAAGCATAACTTAGAAGAAAAACTAAAATTAATTCAACGTGTAGAGGCTTTGTCAGAAAGCAACGATATCAATTATTCTTTTAAGCAATTGCAAGTAATCCATAAAATGTGGAAAGAAGATGTTGGCCCCGTTGCAAAAGAGCATCGTGAAGATGTTTGGGAAAAATTTAGTGCTGCTACAAAAAAGATTCACGATAAAAGGCATGATTATTACAAAGGCTTAAAAGGGAAGTATCAAGAGAATGTTGCTAAGAAAAATGAAATTATTGAGCAAATAAAAAATATTGATACCAAAGGAAATTCTAAGCATAGCGATTGGCAAAAGAGTATTAAAGAGATTGAAGACTTGCGTCAGCAATTTTTTAAAGCAGGAAATGTTCCAAGGTCAGAGAGTGATAAAATTTGGAGAAAATTTAAAGAAGCAACTAAAAGTTTTAACCATGACAAGAATTCTTTTTACAAGAACGTAAAAGGAGAGCAACAAGAAAATTTGACCAAAAAATTGAAGCTAATTGAATTAGCAAATAGTAATAAAGATAGTGAAGATTGGGATGCAACAACAGAATTGATGAAAAAGATTCAATCGGATTGGAAAAAAATTGGACATGTGCCAAGAAAAAATTCTGATAAAATATGGAGTGAATTTAAAGCAGCATGTAATCATTACTTTGATAGATTTCATACTTTTAAAAATCAGGGCTCAAAAGAAGATCAGGAAGCTGTTAAAGCTAAGAAAGAATTTCTTGATAAGATGAAAGGAGAAGTTGCTACAATTGAAAAAGTTACTATGGAAATTGTTAAGAAATACATGGATGATTGGAAGGCATTGGGAAGTATTCCTTATAATTTAAGACATATTGAAGGGAAGTTTTCAAAAACATTGGACAAACTTTTTTCTCAACTTTCTGTAAGTAATAAAGAAAAAGAGATGATGAAGTTTGAAAGTCAAATACAAGGTTTGTTAGCTCAAAAGAATTTGAGAAAACTAGATTCAGAGCAAATATTCTTAAGAAAAAAGATGGATGAAGCGGTACGTGAAATTCAACAATTAGAAAATAATATGAGTTTCTTTTCTAATGCAGATTCGAAAAACCCATTACTTAAAAATGTGATGAAAAATATTGAAGATCATAAAGAGAACCATGCAATATTAAAAGCAAAATTAAATTATGTAAGTCAGCTCGATTATTAAAAATTAGTTGACTGAAAAAAAAATGCCCTCAGATTCTGAGGGCATTTTTTTTATAAAGCTATATAAGTTATTTCAACTCAGTAAAGCCTACATCTATAATAACTGTATTCCAAGTTTTACTAATTCCGTCATCACCTGCGTGTAAATCTAAACAAGCTTTATTTAAGCTTTCAATAGCATTTTGACTATTCCAATTATCTAGATCTATTTTTCCTTTAATAGAAACTCCATTATTATTACTTTTAAATTTAATAGGGATATCACTTGTAATTCCATTCATGTTTAAATGAATGACACCGTCTTTATCATCGGTAATTGTAATTGATCCAGATAATAGTTCTGTATTCTCCATTACCCCAAAAAAGAATTTTTGAAGTTTACTGTCACGTTCATCATTGTCAGTAAAAATACTGCTAACTGGAACTGAAAATTCTAAACCATTTAAGAAATCTATTACTGATTTTCCTGAAGTTTTATTGAGATCAACCTTGTTAAATTGCCCTTTTACAGCAACTTTATCTGTAGTTTTAAAAGCCACCCAATTCATTTTTATTGAGGAATCATCAATTGAAAATTCATTTGAAACTTTAATGGCATCATCAACTTTTTTTGACTCTTTTTTACAAGAAAAAATGCCAATACTAATAAAAAGTATAATTAAGATAATTTTTGAATTCTTCATGTTTTAGGTTTTAAGTATTTGTTTACCAATTTTATATATTCCTTTTTGGCTTCTTCTTCGGTAAGGTGGTTTAATTGATACCAAGCATGTTGCTTAAAGGCATTTCTAAGTGGCTGTTCGCCTTCTTCTGATTTTCTTCGGTATTTATTTCCTTTGGTGGCCTGCTTAAAATGAGCGTAAAAATGGAGCATTATGTCTGGCGGTAATTTAATATCTGTTTCATTTGCAATTTTTAATGCTTCTTCAAATTTTGTATTTAAGTCTTTCTTCATTTAACTATTTCAAAGTTATAAAAAAGAATTTATAAGTTCGCAATTATTTGCTCACCACCTTTTACTTTTTGATTTAAAACGACATCAATTTTGGTGTTTAAAGGTAAGAAAATATCAACTCTAGATCCAAATTTAATAAAGCCTGCATCTTCACCTTGTACTGCATTACCATCTTTTTTAGCGTAGTTTATAATTCGTCTTGCAGCAGCTCCTGCAATTTGACGGTACAATATTTTTCCGACAGTTTTATTTTCAACCACTACAGTTGTTCTTTCATTTTCTGTGGATGATTTAGGATGCCACGCAACTAAATATTTGCCTGGGTGATATTTGCTAAAAATAACATTTCCTCCGATAGGGTATCGTGTAACATGCACATTTAATGGCGACATAAAAATAGAAACTTGTATCCTTTTATCCTTAAAAAATTCTGGTTCAAATACTTCTTCAATTACAACCACTTTTCCGTCAACAGGGGCAATTATTTGATGCTCATTAAGGATTGTATTTCTTTTTGGGTTTCTGAAAAATTGTAATACTAAAGCAAACAGAATAAGAAATAGGGTAGATGTAGAAAGTCTTAACCATTCTATTTCAATGAATTTATCAATTGTTAAAACAGCTATCAGTAAAATAGCCGAAGCAATCAATATAATTTTATATCCTTCTTTATGAAACATTTTAAATGATTTGTAAATAAATAAAAATGAATGGCGCAGCAAAGATAACACTATCAAATCTATCTAAAAAACCACCATGGCCAGGAATAAAATTACTACTGTCTTTAATGCTCGCTTGTCTTTTAAACATCGATTCTATCAAATCTCCAAGAACTCCAAAAACGCTAACTAGTAAGGCAATAACCAACCATTGAATTAGTGAAAGCTCTATAAAATACTGCGCTATAATGTAACTTGCTATAAAGCAAAAAACCATTCCTCCAATAAAGCCTTCTACAGTTTTATTGGGTGATATAACTTTAAATAATTTCACTCGCCCAAAGTTTTTTCCAACAAGATATGCAAAAGTATCATTGGTCCAAATTAAAATGAACACACCTAAAATTACAGTTTTTGCATAATTAAAGTCATTGTGTAAAAAAGGTATTTGAGCCATTAGTACAAAAGGAATGACAATATAAACAACCGATAAAAAGATTCTCCCTAAATGGCTTACTATTTCTTCTTTCTTTGCTAAAAGTATCCAAGCAAATGAGCAGAATACTGTTAGAAACAATGTGACTCCAACATAGATAAAAATAGTTCGTGATGGTACATCTTCAACATTTAAGATATTGCCAAAAATAAAAGCTAGAATTCCGATGATATATGGAAATACACTTTTAAGTTGAATCATTTTAGTGAATTCATATAAGCAAAAAAGCATCACTATAAAAAAGAGACTTAAAAAAGTAATTTTACTGTAAAGAATCGAGAAAATTAAAACACCTAAATAAATACTTCCAGAAATTAAACGCGATAAAAAATTACTCATTCTATAAATCTTCTAATAAAAGCAAATATAAGTTTTTAGAATTGTTTGTGCCGTAATTTAGAAAATTATCTTCGGTAGTATTTAGGTTGTAATTCTTAATGGGGCTAATATTAGTAGGTAAATCTTTGCCATACTTAATTTTGATTCCTGTTAAGCTTTCGTCTTTGCTTTTCACAATTTGACTTGTAGTTGCAAAGACAATAAAATCCTTTGTTAATGAGGCTAATTTTTTATCTTCTAGTTGGTTAGATGAGAAAAGAAGGCTTCCGTTTTCAGAAATTAAGAACTCGCAGTCTGTAAAAAAAGGCAAATCATTATTGAATTCATTTTTAATTTTAGACTTCAATGAGCTGATAAATGGATTTAGATCTGCATTTTTAGTAGAAATTATATCCCAATTATTTTCTTCTAAAATATGTTGCAAGTTTTTCGTGACATCCTTTTTACTTTGACAATACAAAAACTTACCACCTAATTTTATAAAATTATGTACAAAAGAATCATCTAGTGACAACTCTACTTGTTGTTCCTTTAATCCTTCTTGTTTTTTATCTTCAAGACTTTTAAATATCTTCTTTAAAAACTTCATTGTTAATTGGGGTTGTTTGTGAAGTTAGGATTTATTTTTTATCTTCTGATGATTCTGTTTCAGATTCAACAATTTTTTTATTTTCTTTTTCTGTTTTTTCTTCAGTTTCTTTTTCTGAATCAACTTTAGATTCGCTTTCTATATTCTTTGGAGTAACTTTCTTTTTCACTTTTTCTTCAACTACAAAAGGGCGTTTTCCAAAAATTGTTTCTAAGTTGGCCTTAAAGATAACCTCTTTTTCTAATAAAACTTCAGCTAACTCTACCAATTTATCTTTGTGAGTTGTTAAAATATCAATTGCACGTTGGTATTGCTTTTCAATAATCTTAGAAATTTCTTGGTCAATTATTTTTGCAGTTTCTTCACTATATGGTTTGGTAAAACCATAGTCACTCTGTCCTGATGAATCATAATAAGTAAGGTTACCAACTTTTTCATTCAACCCATAAACCGTCACCATCGCTCTTGCTTGTCGTGTAATTTTTTCTAAATCATTTAAAGCACCAGTTGATATTTTGTTAAAGATAATTTTTTCGGCAGCTCTCCCAGCGAGTGTTGCACACATTTCATCCAACATTTGTTCAGTACGAACAATTTGACGTTCTTCTGGTAAATACCAGGCAGCACCGAGAGATTGCCCTCTTGGTACAATAGTAACTTTTACGAGGGGAGCAGCGTGTTCTAAAAACCAACTAGCAGTAGCGTGTCCTGCTTCATGATAAGCAATTGTTTTCTTTTCAGTTACCGTCATGATTTTATTTTTCTTTTCTAGTCCGCCAACAATCCTGTCAACTGCATCTAAGAAATCTTGATGATGTACTGCTTTTTTACTAACTCTTGCAGCAATTAAAGCAGCTTCGTTACATAGGTTTGCAATATCAGCTCCAGAAAATCCCGGAGTTTGTTGTGCTAAAAATTCTAAGTCAACATCTTTGTGTAATTTCAATGGTTTGATATGTACATCAAAAATTTCTTTACGCTCATTTAAATCTGGTAGGTCAACATAAATCTGACGATCAAATCTACCTGCACGCATTAAAGCTTTATCTAAAACATCAGCTCTGTTAGTAGCTGCTACAACAATTACGTTGGTGTCAGTTCCAAAACCATCCATCTCAGTTAATAACTGATTTAAAGTGTTTTCACGTTCGTCATTACCACCTGTCATATTGTTTTTGCCACGTGCTCTACCAATGGCATCAATTTCATCAATAAATATAATTGAGGGTGATTTTTGTGCTGCTTGTTTAAACAAATCACGAACTCTTGAGGCTCCAACACCCACAAACATTTCAACAAAATCTGAACCTGATAATGAAAAGAACGGGACATCAGCTTCACCTGCAACGGCTTTAGCTAACAATGTTTTTCCTGTTCCTGGAGGTCCTACTAATAAGGCTCCTTTCGGAATCTTACCTCCAAGCGAGGTGTATTTTTCTGGGCTTTTTAAGAAATCAACTATTTCTTGAACCTCTTCTTTTGCGCCTTCTAGACCTGCAACATCTTTAAATGTAGTTTTTACTTTTTGGTCTTTATCAAATAATTTTGCTTTCGATTTTCCGATACTAAAAATCTGACCAGCTCCACCGCCTCCTCCAGCTCCACCAGACATACGGCGCATAAAAAATATCCAAAGTCCTATTAATAAAATAAATGGCAACCAACCTAATAGCTCTCCTAAAATGTTAGGTTTTGTATCATTTTTTCTGTCAAAATCTAAATTTAGCTCAGATTTTTGAGAAACTAAATGATTTTCAAAATTTTGTAAATCACCAAAATCATACGTATAATGTGGCGCACTCGCATCTTTTAATAATGATGGTTTATTTACATCTTTATGTTTGTCTTTAGTAAGTACATCAGCTTTTAAAGTGATATAAGCAACATCTTTGTTAATGATTGATATCTTGTCAATATCATTATCAGCAAGCATGGTGTTGAAATCATTTTCTGATAATTCATTAGTAATATTACTAGCACCTTTCATCAATTGAAAGCCAATAAATAGGGCAAGAACAATTCCGTAAATCCAATACGAATTGAATTTAGGGATTTTATTTATTGGTTCTTTGGTGTTTTTATTTTGTGTCTTGTTACTCATCTATATGTTTTAAGAGGATGATTTAGTCGGTTAATTAGGCAGTGATTACAGTTATTTTTGCATCACCCCAAAGGCTTTCAATGTCGTAAAATTCGCGGATGTTTTTCTGAAAAATATGAACAACTACGTTTACATAATCCATTAAAACCCATTCAGCATTAGCTTCTCCTTCAATATGCCAAGGCTTGTCTTTTAGTTCTTTGCTTACTAATTTTTGAACCGAACCTGAAATGGCATTCACTTGTGTGTTAGAATTTCCTGTGCAAATTATAAAGTAGTCTGTAACGGTATTTTCAATTTCTCTCAAATCAAATAACTGAATATCCTCACCTTTAACTTCTTCAATTCCTTTAATTATTGCAGTTATCAATTCATCTGCACTCACGTATTTTTTTGTCATTAAAAAATGTTTAGTTTTGCTGCAAAGTTATTCTTTTTTTATATTAAAAGACATATAAAAATAACGATTGTAATATAATCTTTTTATGCATATTGTCAAAGTTGATGCCACCGAATCTACCAACACTTTTTTAAAAGAAATGTGCCAACAAAATACGTTAAAGAACTTTACCGTTGTCATTACTGATGAACAGACAAAAGGACGTGGTCAAATGCATGCTAGTTGGCAGTCGGAGAAGGGTAAAAATCTAACTTTTAGTGTGTTGGTGCAGTTGAATGATTTAATAATTGATCAGCAATTTTATATAAGCAAGATTATTTCTTTGGCTATTTATGAGGTATTATCTGATTTATTAACTACTAAAATTAATATTAAATGGCCGAACGACATTCTGTCAGCGCATCAAAAAATATGTGGTGTATTGATTGAGAATTCAGTCAAAAAGACACAAGTAAATCATTCGATTGTTGGTATAGGTTTAAATGTTAACCAACAAAAATTTGAAAATTTACCACAAGCGACTTCTATGAAGCTACAGGCGAATACTACTTTTGATTTGGAGGTTGTTCTTATAGATTTGATTAAGACTATGAAAAAATACGTTGCAATCCTAAATGCGAAAAATTATCAGTTAATAGATACTCTATACTTAAATCATCTTTATAAGTTTGAAACACCATCTATGTTTAAAAATGATTCAGGAAAGTTTATGGGGAAAATTGTTGGAATTTCCTTACAAGGTAAATTACAAGTCGAACTTGAAGACGAAACTATAAAAGAGTTTGGATTAAAAGAAATTGAGTTTTTGAATTAAAATAAGCTCTACTTGTTGTTAATTACCCTTACAGAATCTAGTTCTAATCTTATTTTTAGCCAGATTCTCAATTTTTCTTCTTGCTGTTTTGTATTAGGGATTGAGTCGTACCAAGTGGCTCCAAAAATGGAGATTGTATCTATACTGTTGAAATTTGTGGTCATTACATTACCGTAACTCAATGTTTCTAAACCAGTATAATTTGCTCTAGCTTCTGCACTAATTTTGGTAAACGGAACACGATAATATTTGTTTAATTCCTTTTCCAATTCCTTTATCTTTTTCCCTCGTTCTTCAATTTTCATATCTCTAGAAGAAATTATCTCTTGATTTTGAACATACAAATCTGTAAGTTCTTGAACTTTGTTTTCAATATCTGTACTCGAACTTTGTTCAATTACAAAATTTACATCTTCTAAATCATATTCTCCTAATTTACTTTTCCAAAAGGCAACTTTTTCTTCGGGAATAGAATTCCCATACAAGAGCAATTTGATAGTTTTAGTATGGTAATCAATATTTTCATCTTCAACTTCAAAAATATGAATACCGCTTTCTTTCATGTCAGAAATTAAATGTTTTGCATTATTTTTAAAATGGCCTACTTTGTATAAGTTAGTAAATTCATAAACGCTAAAGCTAAAAATTAAAATAGCTATTGCAGTAGCTACCTGAGCTATCCGTTTTCTTTTTGCAGAGTTAATGTATTTAACCATCGGAAAACGCAAAAACTTGACAATTAAAAATGTTGCTAAAGCAATAAAAATAGTGTTGATAATAAACAAAAACATCGCCCCGAAAAAATAGTCAATTTCCCACACTGCTAGTCCGTATCCGGCCACACATAGTGGTGGCATTAATGCAGTGGCAATTGCAACACCTGCAATTGTATTGGTTTGTTTTGTACGTCTGCTCATTGCCATTATCAATGCTAATCCACCAAAAATTGCAATAAATACATCACGCACATCAGGAGCGATTCTAGCCTTAATCTCTGGAGTGATATCTTGAAAAATAGGAATCTTAAAAAAGATAAATGAAGTTAATAGACTTACTGCGACCATAACACCAAAGTTTGCAAGCGAGCGTCGAAGCGTGTCAACATCATTAATTGCAATTGACAACCCAATTCCTAAAATTGGACCCATTAATGGAGAAATTAACATGGCTCCGATGACAACTGCAGGTGAGCTAATATTAAGGCCAATGGATGCAATAAGTATAGAAAAAGACAACACCCATGCAGTATGACCTTTCATAGAAATACCATCCTTTATGTCTTGGATAGTACCTTTTTTGTCAGTGTCTGCTCTGATGTCTAAAATTCCCTTA
The DNA here is from genome assembly GCA_028599075.1 of Urechidicola sp. Lineage (GTDB taxonomy): Bacteria > Bacteroidota > Bacteroidia > Flavobacteriales > Flavobacteriaceae > Urechidicola. The sequence continues at coordinate 27,645 of JAQRMW010000179.1, forward strand.
ATAATAACTTTAAGGTCTTTCCAGATACTAGTGAGTTTTTCAGAATTCTCTTGATCTATAGTATCTTTTTTATTTTCATGATCTTCTGTTTTATTTTCCATTAGTAGTTAATTGTTACACAAACTTATCTCCAAATTCTTTTTTTACTTGAGCTGTAATTTGTTTGATATCTTGTTCATCATCTTTAGGGCAAATAAGTAGCACATCGTCTTTTTCTACAACAATAAAGTTATCTAAGCCTTGTATTACTACACGTTTGCCATTTTGAGTTCTAATCATATTATTACTTGCATCTCTAAACATAACTTCTCCACCAACAGCTGCGTTTTGTTGTTCATCTTTTTGTAATTTATTGTAAAGTGATCCCCAAGTGCCTAGGTCATTCCAGCCAAAATCTACTGGTAAAGTGTGAACGTTTTTAGCGTTCTCTAATATTCCGAAATCAATAGATATATTTTCAGATTTGCCATAGTTATCATCAATAAATTGAGTTTCTTTTGAGGTGTTATAGCTGTCATTCCCTTTGCTAAAAAGAGCATGCATTTCTGGCAATTGTGTTTTGAAATTTTGTATAATGATTTTTACACTCCAAATAAATATGCCCGCATTCCAAAGATATTCACCACTATCAATAAATTTTTGAGCTGTTTCAAGATTTGGTTTTTCAGTAAACTGCTTTACTTTCTTTATAGGGTTATTACTGTCATCAAATTGAATGTATCCATAACCCGTGTTTGGTGAATCAGGTTGAATTCCAAGTGTCATTAAAACATCATGTTGGCTGCTAAATTCAAAAGCTTCTTTTATATTGTTTGCAAAAGTTTTTTCGTCTTCGATCCAATGGTCACTTGGGGCAATAATCATAACTGCATCAGGGTTGACAGCCTTTATTTTTAAAGCAGCATATAAAATGCACGGGGCAGTATTACGCATATTTGGCTCTAATAATAATTGATTTTTAGTGGTGTCTTTAAGTTGTTCTAAAACCAAATCTTCATACCTTTTATTGGTAGATATAAAAATATTTTCAGTAGGGATGGTTTGTGATAATCGATCAAAAGTTTTTTGAATTAAAGATTTTCCTGTACCCAGCATATCATGAAACTGTTTAGGATTTTCTTGTGTACTCATAGGCCAGAATCGAGAACCGACTCCTCCGGCCATTATAACTGCGTAATAATTATTATTCATATTTTTTTGTTGCAATCACCATTTCAACTTCTGCATTTTGGTTGAATAGGTATATTTTTTTTGATTTTAATTCTAGACACTCGTATCTCGTCCTTCTTTTATTTCCTTGCCGAAAGATACGGTTTTTAAAAACAAAATCAGAGCCGATTGGTATTTCAAAAATAAAAGATTTATCCGATTTTTCACTATATTTTTTCATGGCTAATGCTAATTGAACATCACTATCTGTACTTGCTTTTGGGTTTTTTAAATAGTATGCAAGAAGGGGGAGCAGTTCTTTTGGGAAAATTGTAGGATTTAAAAAAGGCAACATTAAATGTTGAAAATTTTGTTTCCACTCCTTACCATGAGGTTGCACTCGTTTGTGATTTAGATGTGTTACCAAATGCGCAATTTCATGGATTAAAGTCAATAAAAATTGATAAGGATTTAAATTGTTATTAACTGTAATTTGATGTTTTTTGTCTTTTGTCAATCTAAAATCACCATGTTTAGTTTCGCGCTTATTAACAATTTTAAGGTGATGTGGATATTTATTTAACAAATTAATTACCAAGTCTATTGACGCTTCTGGAAGATAATTAGAAAGGGTTTTACGCATTTAACAAAAGTAGTATTTTTAATATAAACATTGCTTTGATTATTTATATCTGTAACCTGCACATTCGGTTGCCTTAAATAGGGTTTATATTTTTTTTGATTAACTGATAAATATCATAGTTAGATTTCAGGGTTGTAGTAACTTAGAGCATTATTAACCCCCCCCTACGTCATGAAAAAAATAATTACTTTAATTGGTTTTTTTATTTTTCTTTTTCAATTTCAAAATTCTTATTGTCAAGACTATTTAGAAACAGCAACTGCTCTTGGAAGTGGAACTACAATTGATAATTCAACTTTTTGGACTGATGTTTCAACTGTTACTATTGATGTAACAAATATTTCAAATGTATTACTTTCGGCTAGTATAAATATGAGAGCAGATGGTGCTGATACAGGTGAAAGAGAAGGAAATTATAATATTTATAGAAGCGACCTTATAACCGATAATAGCGGAATAATTAAGCGAGAAATTCTTAAGAATACAGACGGAACAGGTGTAGAAAGTTGGGGTATTGGAACACTTGTTCACATATTTGACACCTCCACACTTTCGGGGAATGTCACCTATGTGCTTGAGCATAGTAATCAAGGGTCGGCAAAGACTGGTAGAAACATATTTTCTTCGAGCCGTTTAACAGCAGTTGCTTTAACTACTGAAGTAAATGGTAATGAATTAAGCAATGATATTAAAAGGCTTGATATTGAAGAAACTTCAACTTCTGCAACTTATGAGGCTGTTGCGGGTTTAACTTCTAATTTAGTTACGTTACCAGTTACTGGAGTTATAGGAGATATCTATGTTGCAGCATCAATCAATAGTAGGGCTAATGGTGGAGGAGCGGTTGCTGAATATAAACTTGAATACTCTAAAGATGGGGGAAGTAATTGGTCTGATTTAGGTAAGTCAGTTAAACGTTCTATGATTAATAATTTTGATAATGGTATCATTAGTTTAGTTGGATTATTACCAAATCAGGGTGTTAGCCCTAATTATCTGTTTAGAGTGGCGCATAGAAGGGTTAGTGGAACTACAACAATATATACTTATAATGCAAACCTTATTGTGGTGGCATTAACACATGGTAATGGGTTTTTCCCTACTTTTTATAGTGAAATAGCTAGTCCTGGTGTAGATATAACAGGGGTAAGTACACCAAGTACTTTGGTAACATCGTCAGGTTTTACATCAGTAGCAGATATAGGAGGTGTAGGTCCCAATTTGTATGTACACACTCAATATTTAGTTAGTGCAACGAATTTAAATGAATCTGCTCCACAAAGAATGAGAGGTCGTAATCAATTATTTTTAGATGATGGCACTACGCTTCAAGCAGCGGATGCTTATTTTCGTTATATTCCTGATAATAGTAGTTTTGGTAGCGGTGGTTTTATTGGTTTAGCAGAAGATTTAGATTCAGAAATTACTTATATAGTAAGTATGAATCACGATATTGCAGACATTTCAGATCCAGATGTAACAGAAGACGAAGTATTAACAACTTCAGAAGTTATTCTTACTGGTTTTCAAACTTATGATTCAAGTCTTGTTCTCGCAAATGATAATATTAAGTACGAGCAAGAGATTAAAATTTTCGGATTTCTAGGTAAAATCGAAATTAGAAGTGCCGAGCCTATTGATGCTGAAATTAAAATATATAATATTTTAGGGAAATTAATTTCTTCGAGTCAAGTGCATAATCAAAGTGATACTTCTATTGACCTTGGTAATTTTAAAGGAATAGCTATAGTTTCTATTATATCTGAAGGAAGGGTTATAACTAAGAAAGTAATTATTTAACTAAATGTTATTTGAAAAATCATGGCGTGCTAGAAGAAACTTGTAGCACCTTTCCGTTGTAAATTTGATTTCCTGTCAGTGCAAAATTATAAATATAGTTTGCCATTTCTAAAGCGGTAGTTGGTGCTTTATATTCTGGGAAAGCTTCCGCTAACATTTCTGTTTGTACAGCACCTAATGCTAGTACATTAAATGAAATTCCGCTATCTTTATATTCTTCGGCTAATAACTCTGACAGGGTTATGACAGCGCCTTTTGACGAACTGTAAGCTGAAAGTCCTGGAAATTTCACACTTCCTTGAATCCCTCCCATACTACTTATTGTTACTACATGACTTCCTTTTGATAAATGTGGAATCAAAATTCTTGTCAATTCTGCAACTGCAAAAACATTCACTTTATACACCTCTAAAAAATCTTGAGTAGAAGTTTCTGTAAAAGGTTTGTTCGCCAGTTTCCCCGCGTTGTTAATTAATACATCTACTTGTTCCCAATTAGATTGTACATAATCGGTTACCTTATTAAAATCACTCTCTAAGGATAAATCAACAGATAAAGTAGTAATGTGTTTATTATTTAATTTTTTAATTGGGTCGATATTTCTTGAAATTGCCAAAACATTGCAATTGTTTTTTGCAAAGAGTTGAATCAATTCAAATCCAATTCCACGGCTAGAACCAGTAACTATTATATTTTTCATAATTTTTGCTTAACTCTATTCAAAAATAATATGCTGATAGGCACCAATATCTGGTGTAGTAACTCTATTAGCGCCTAAAATATCTAAAGGGATTTGGCTAGCAGCAATATTATCTGCCATATTATTTCCTGCAGATTCCTCGCCAATAATTAATTCGTTTTCAAACGGCTCTTTAAAATTTGGATCTTCGTTAAAGATGTTGTTTTGATAATGAGTGATATCATCAAATTCATATTCCGGGATACCATCAAAATTATTATTGAAATCATCAAAACGGATGAGGTTGTTTTTGAAATTATAATTGAATTGAGAACCTTCAATTTTATCGACAATTAACTCAATATTGTTACTTCCATAAATGATACAATTGGTAAAGTTAGCTGCGACTAAATCTCTAGTCTCAACAATTTCTGATCCATCACTTACATAGGTAAAAAAGTTATTAATTAATACAGTAGGAAATTGTCTTAAACCACTGTTCCAGAAATTAGCAAAAGTAGAATGTGTAAAGTTATATATCCCACCAATTGTACATGCCAATGATGAAAACCCAGCATTGTTTATCACCAAATTTTCTCCTAATATATTGGTTTCTCTTCCTAGAATACCGTAGTTGGCAAAATTATATAACTGTGAATTCTTAATAGTTAAGGTTGGCATAGTATTGCTACCGATAGAATCCATAATAATTCCGACACTAGCATTTTTTATTGTAGCAAAATTGATGTTGTGGTCTTTACTTCCGGCACGTAACCAAATGGCACCCCATTGCCCAGGGACATCGCTAAAACTAGGCTCTAATCTATCTCCTTCTAAAGTTACTTGGTTGTCTAGTTCTCCTTCAATATTTAAGGTTGCATCTTTGTCAACAATCAAACCAGAATTAGAGTGAAAGTGAATACTTGCTCCAGCTTCAATAGTCAAAGTTTTTCCTTCGGGCACAGCACAATATCCATAGATAACATATGGTTTTTCATTTGTAAAAGTAGTATCGTCATCTAGATAAAACCCTTGAACATCTATTGTATCGCCATTGCCATCAACCCCAATAGGAATAGTCGCAATGATTCCTTCCGAATCTCTCGACGGGAATAAAAAGTTAGCATCTTGAACAAGAGTAACCAAATCAACATCTTGTTCGTTTATTCCGTTATCGAATAAAATTTTATCAGTATATAATGGATCCGTTTCTTGAGTAATATCTATAGTCGTTTCAATAAAAATATAGAGGCTGTCTTTGGCTAAAATTTCAATATTTTGAAATGTTTTTCCTGGAATTCCATCTACATTCAAGCGATAGTTAGATTGTTCTCCTAGTTCTAATCCAATACTTGGAATGTTAATGTCTTTGCTACTATTATTATACACTTTTAGATTGTATGTGCTAGATCCAATATTGGTAAAAACAGTATCTAAGAAAACGGTATCTTTAGAAAAAGTAAGTTCTCCATTGCTAGGAATAGTGTCAAAATCATCGCGACATGAAGATAGTATTACAATAAAAATAATGGGAAGCAAAAGCCAATAATTCTTCATAAAATTCATTTGGTATAAAAATATAACAATTATTAGAGTTGATTATTGCTTTAGACCTTTTTTATCAATTCGATTTCAAAGAGTTTGCTCCAATTTTTTCCTGTAACATATAATTTTTTGTTTTCTCGGTCGTAAGCAATTCCATTAAGAACATCTAGTGTTGAATGCTGCTCGACTACATTTCTAAGACCATTTAAGTCGGCAACACCTTCGACCTTTCCGGTTGTAGCATCAACAATTAAAATTGAATTTTGTTGATAGATGTTAGCATAAATTTTTCCGTCAATATATTCTAATTCATTTAAGCTTTCAACTTTTCGTTTGTTGGTATAAGCTTCTATATAGCTTTCTTCTGCTTGAGTTTTAGCATTTAAAAACCAGATGCGCTCTGTGCCATCTGTTTTTATCAAGTGTTTACCATCATTTGTCAGTCCCCAGCCTTGAATGCTATTCTTATATTTAAATGTTCCTTTTTGTTCAAAAGTTTCAAAATCATAAATGAAGCCAATTCCCTTTTGCCAAGTCAGCATAAAAATTTGATCGTCAAATCGAGTCATGCCTTCACCAAAATATTGATTATCTAAATTTATTAGTTGTAATACCTTTCCGGTTTCTAACTCAACTTTTCGCAAAGATGATTTCCTATGTTGACCTGTACTTTCGTATAAAAAGCCATTGTGTATTTCTAATCCTTGTGTATAAGCATTTTTATCGTGAGGGTACGTGTTAATAATTTTAAAGGTGTAAATATCAGGGGCTTTATCTGCTAAAAAAACAACAGTATTACTCAGCTTTTTTGTTTTTTTGGCATAAAAGGCAATGGCAGTTATGGTATGTTTTCCTAGTTTATAATCACTGATATTTAATTGTGCATTAAAATTAGCATCGGATTGAATTGCTTTTCCATCGATAGAAAACTGAACAGAATCTATTGGGTTGTTATTTTCATCAGCAAATGAAATTGTTAATTCTTGAGTGATATTTAACTTTTTGGGAGTGGTTAGTTTAAATTTGTAATTGTCATCACAAGAGATAAAAAGTAGTGAAACAAATATGAAGAGGAGGCTTTTTCTAATTAGCATTTGATTGATTTTTATAAACAAGATTTCATTCTACAAATAAAGCGAATATATTATTTGAAATGTCAAAAATAGTCTTAAATTTGCACACTCAAAAATAGCTACGTCAAAAAGCGTGGTAATAAATATTCTAAAAATGAAAAAAGGTATACACCCAGAAAATTACAGAATGATGGCATTCAAAGATATGTCTAATAATGATGTATTTTTAACACGTTCAACAGCAGACTCTAAAGAAACTTTAGAAGTTGATGGTGTTGAATATCCATTAGTGAAGTTAGAGATTTCTAGAACTTCACATCCATTCTACACAGGTAAGAAAAAATTAATCGATACTGCAGGACGTATTGATAAATTCAAAACTAAATACGCTAAATTTAAGAAATAAGCATTTAGTTATTATAAAGAGTAAATCCTCGACGAAAGTCGAGGGTTTTTTTTTGATTCAAAATTGAAGCATAGATATGTGTATGCTCTATTCTTTTGATTCTTATTGAGTTGTGCAAAAAATTGATTATATTGCATACAAATCTTAGCCTATGCCACTCTTTATGGACCGTCACGACATTCCCCCAGAAATTACAGCAGAGCACGTTTATCAAATGCATCAAGAAGATTTAAAGGTTGAACATTTGTATGGTTGTAAGGGAATTACCTATTGGTGTGATGATAAAAGACACCATGCATTTTGTTTGATAGAAGCTCCTAACAAAGAGGCCTTGCAAAAAATGCATGACCATGCTCATGGAGAGTTTCCGCATAGTATTATTGAAGTTGATGAAAATTTAGTTGCCTCTTTCTTAGGTCGTATTGAAGACCCTGAGCATACATTAAAATCGGATGTAAAAATTATTGATGACTCTGCTTTTAGAGCGATTATGCTTATTGAGACTAATAATTATTTTAACAGGGCAGAGGCAAACCAGCTGAGTATCTTTACTCAAAAGTACCATAGAAGTGTGTTAAAAACTTTAAAGAGGTTTAATGGAACTATTGTAAAACAAGATGACTGTTCGTATTTGGTTTCTTTTAAAACTGTATCTAATGCCGTTTTCGCAGCATTAAAAATACAGGCTAATATGAAGTTTGTTACTCCAAAGTTTGATAAAAAAAATAGAGCACTAAATATTGCAATAGGCTCAGGAACTCCAGTCACCAAAAAAGATGGTTTGTTTGAAGATGCCATTTTGTTAACCACTAGAATGTGCGAAATTGTAAAGACTGAAATTGTAATGTCGAGTGAGGTATCTCAAATGTTTGCTAATGAAAATAGAAACTTTCATTTAGATGAAACATTAGTTAGAGTTTTATCACCTAAAGAAGAACAATTTATGACTTCTTTGATGGATTATGTTGAAACTATTTGGGATAAACCTAGTATTAAAGTAGAAGATATTAGTAAGAAATTAGGTTTAAGTAAATCTCAATTATATCGTAAGTTAAAACGACTTACCAATACATCTCCAAATCATTTTATAAAAAATGTTAAGTTGAATAGATCATTGAATTTATTTCAAAAACGCCTAGATAATATTTCTGAAATAGCCTTTGAAGTAGGGTTTAATAGTCCTGCATATTTTACTAAATGCTTTTATGAAAAATTTGGATCCTCCCATCTAAATATACACAGCAACATATATTTTAAAAATAACGCCAGTAAATAAATCCTTCCCTTAGAAAGGGAAGGTGATAATGCCAAATGCTTTTGGCGTATCGGAAGGGTTTGTATGATTAATAGGATAAAAAATAAAATAATCTTCGAAAATATAGATTGGGTGTTAAATGTGATTAAATAAAATTTTAATTAATTAAAACCACCTCGTCTTCTTCTTCTTCTTCTTCGGCGAATCCACTCCTCCTTAAAAAGGAGGAGAATTTAAAAAGGTAGACCTGCTAAAATAAA